>JAGCBE010000371.1 GCA_017652345.1 Methanobrevibacter sp. | reverse complement strand
TCTTTTCTATACCTATATCAATAGGTAATTCAAACCATTCTCACGTCATTACGAATGTTGCGATCATTTCATTTGTCTTAATATATAAAGCTCTCTATCAAATTTAGTAGGTTCCTTCTTAAAGGTTTCCTTTTTAACTTTTTCATTAGCAATTTTTTCTAGTTTTTCTTTTTGTAATTCTAACGATTCTATTTGTTTTGATAATTTATATTTATGAATATCTTTTTCAAATTGTTTGCTTTTTTCATAGATTCTAACTTCTCCATCTTCAAATATTAAATTATCATTCATAGAGAATCAACATCATACTTCTGAAGCATCTGGAAATAAATTACTTCTAGTATTAGATTTAAAGATTATGTTTCCATTTTTAATATACACAAACATTATACACTATACTTGGAAAAATAAAATATTAAGTCTAACTTTAGATACAGGTTTATCAATTGCATTTTCACCTTTTAAATGTATACAAGGATAATATTCATTCTCTATATGCACTTCTTTAAATTGTATTTCATTCTCGTTTTTTACATATTCGTTTTGTGGTTCATATTCATATTGCTCTATTACCACATAATCTCATCCAGGTAATTTATATGGATAACAAATATATGGATCATCTCAAGCAACGAATTCTTCCCATTGATTAGTATATATTTTCTGCGGAAGAGGTAAACTGATTTTTTCTTCTAATCTATTTACTTTATAATCTATTTCCTTTATTTTATCATTTTCTTTTAATTCTTTTTCTTTTATTAGATTTTCTTTTTCTTTTATTTGTTTTAATAATAGATCATATTTTTCTGAGATCTCTTCTATCTTTTGATAACTATTAGTTATCATCTTCTCTTTTTCTATGATTCAATTAACGATATTATTAAACGTAGATTCTTTTTTGAGAATCATATCATAAAGATCTCTACATGATTCTTCGATCTTTTTTAATTTATTAATATCATCTAAATCAAAACCAAATTCAAACTTCAATGGTTCTTTAAATGCTTCAGATTCTAATAACCACACATTTCCGTTATTCTTTGCATACTGTGGTCATTCTCTTAGATCTAAATAGAATTCTTTAATTTGCATCTTTTTTAATTTTAACAACTAAATCTTTAGGTAATTGATTTAATTCTTCTTCTGTAAAATAATCTTTAGCAGGAACTTCTTTAATTTCTACATATCCTGGTCTATCAGGTAATTCATATCTTTCCCATTGTGATTCCATTTTGTATTTAATATATAATTGACCATCTTTTTCAATTAATCCTAAAATATCAGGATCTATATTTTGTAAAGATTTAAGATAACTTACTGTTTCAAAAGCATCTAATCCTAAACTTTCTTTGGTTTGTTTGAAATTTTTTAATGATTCATCCATTAACAAACTAGTTAGATCTTTTTCATTTTGTAAAGTATCATAATCAAAATCTCATTCTCATTTAAATCATTTATCTCTTCCTGTTTGTTCATCAACAAATTGTCTTACTATATCTGTTTCATAAGTATCTATTTCTTGTAACTGTTCAGGAGTAAGTGTTTTCCTATATTCTGTCCATCTTTGTGTAGATCCATCTTTAAATCTGATCTGAATAGGTTTATCAAAATATGGATAAATTTCAACTGATTCTATATTAGGATCTATAGTACGTAAATATTCATATCTTACAGGAGCAGATTCTGGTACCATTTCTTTAATTAGTGGTTCTGGTCTTCTAGAAGTTATATCTTTTCCTTTAGGAGTATCATGTTTTACATCAGATAATATTTGATTAATATTTTTATCTCATTCATTTAGATCGAATAAATCCCAAATTTCTTCTTTAGTTTTTTCCATAGTAGCATTTATCTTACTAACTATATCATCACCTAAATTCTTAATCAAATACTTCTTTCAATCTACATTATTATATTGTAAATAATTTCTAAAATACTCAGCTCGTCTTTCGAATGCAGCATCTTGAGTTATTCAATCTCTTTTTGCAATATGAGTTATTATATCCATTATTTGTGTGGTTCCTAATTGAGATAACACTCTATGACCAAACTCATGATATACAATTCATTTGTATGGATTCTTTTCAGATTTCATTAAGATTCTATCAAGTTTAGCACTATAAGCAGCTTGGATATTTCAACCTATTTTTTGTAATCATCGTTCGTTTGTTAAAGATATTTGAACTCATTTTTCTTTAAGATATTCTCTAGTTGTTTTATTAGTTCCTGGTCGTTTTGAATCCATTATCTCTTGAATATTTTGATTTGCAGGAATCCAAGTTCCTGGTGTATATCATTTATCTAATAAATCTTCAAACTCTGCATCAGACATATAAGGTCTTATTCATCAATTATCAATTTCGTTTTCAAGTTGAACTAATTCTTCTTCCGACATTTTATTTAACATATTTTCTATTTCATACATATTACGTTTTATTCATGCTTTTTTATAAACTTCATTTATCTTTTTCCATAAATATCTTCTTATGAAATTCTTTCTTCTAGTTCCCCATGTTGATTTATATTGTAAGAATTTTCCAAGTAGATCTTTAGATGTAATAGCTTTAGTAAGTGTTAAAGTATCTTTTATTAATTCAAGATTTTTACTGAAATTAGGAATAAATTTATTTAATCATTGAATTTTTTCTTCAGGTAGATTCAATAAATAATTAAGGAATTTTTCTGGATCGTCTGATTGTTTAGAAAGAGTTTTTATTAAGTTTTTAATTTCTCTATCTTCCTGTTCCCATTTAACTCTATCAGATTCTGGTATTTCAACTTTATATTTCATTTGTCATTTTCTGAAATCTATATTATTATTTCTTCTATCTTGTAATTGTTCTTTTACTGTTTCAACAAAATTATTTAATTGATTTTCTATTACTCAAGCAGGATTTTCTCAACCATTTGCTCTAATATATGGATCTATAGTATTGATATATTCATTTTGAAGATCGGGAGAAGATGAAAATTTTTCAAACAGATCTTTATCCATTCATCATTTTTTTCCAGTGATTTCATTACTGATTTTTTTGATATATTCTCAAATAGTTTGATTTTCGGTTGATTCCACCTTTTTTGCTACTGGTTTTGGTGTAGTTTTCACTCAAGTTTCAGGAGTTTTTATTTCTTCTTTAGGTATCTCTTCTTTAATTTCTTCTGTAGGTTTAATCTCTTCAGTAGGTGTTTCAACTCAATCCTCTGTTTTAACTTCAGGAACTTTAACAGCAGGTAATTCTCAAATTGGTGCTTGTGGATCTCTAGTAATTAACTTATTCTTATTCTTATAGAACCATTCAAATCATTTAATCCATCCATTTATTTGTCTTCAACCTAATTTTTGTAATATACGTAATGCTCAATATGGAGTTGTTTGAACTCCGTTAGGTGTAACTTCAGCAAATTTAGTTCATCCTTTTGTTCTAAATTCTGTTCCTTCGGGTTGTTGTTCCATTATCTGTTTAGTCTCTTTTATTTCTTTGATTCCTTCTCTTAATCAGAATTTAGAAGTTTCTTTTGCAATATCCATAGCTTGTTGAAGTCTTTGATATGCTTCAGTTTTAGATAATTTATTTAATCATTTTCCTGTAGCTTCTGCAAAAAGAATCCAAGTAGCTGTTGCTTGATTGTTATAGAATTCTTCTTGTTCTTCTGGAGTAAGATATTTTAGATTAAATTTATCGATTCATGTTTTTTTATCAACTCGTTTCCAAACTCATTTAATTCAGTTATTAGCAGCTTCCATTAATCATCATAAGGAATCAGATTCACTTCATATAGTTGTTAAAATCCAAGTAGCAATAGGAAATTTACTTGTAAATGCTATTCCCATAGTATCAGCTACTCATTCAACATAACTTCACCAAATTGTTGGTTCCTTTTCTGGTTCATTAAGAACTAAATTATATCCTTTTCTTTCGTCAGCTATACTATTCAATGCCCATGATTGTAATTGAGTAGAGATATTTCATAAATTATCAATTAAGTTTACAGCTTTACTTGCCATGTCAAATAGGATTCATCAAGCAATAGCTGCTCATCTTTTCACTGAAGCTAATGGTTTAACAGATTGCTTTTTCATCCATTTAACTAGATTATTATCATTAGAATCTACTGCATTATTATACATTTCCTGTTTGATCTCATCGTAAGAATAATCCATAAGATCTGCAGATTGAACATTTAACCAATCTTCGATTTTTTGACTCCATGGGTGAATTACATCTTCCTGAAAATCCATAGTACCTTGTTGTTGATCTAATAGATATTGCATAAATGAATTTTTATTTCATGACCAGAATTTCTTATTTCATGGTTCAGTTATATCATATAGATCTTCTTTATTATCAAACATTGCTTTTCTAGCTTCAAAAGAGTATCACTCATCTCTTAGGTTTTGCCACGTTTTCCAATCTTCTTCTGATAAAGCATCTACATAAGCTTGTTTTTCTTTCTCCATCATAGGTTCAGGTATAACTATTCCTAACTCCTGAGCTACTTGTAGATCTTTAGGATTGTTCATATTTACCAATGATTGACTGAAATCTGGTTGATATTCAGGTTCTGTATTAAGATCTACTTTAATATCTTTATTCATATCAAACGGATTATATTTATTTTTGTAACTCCTATCTCTTCGTGTTTCCTGAAGTCAAGTATTATCGAATGTTATTCATAACTCATCAAATGGATTAAATTCATTCATTAGTTCTTTATTTAAGAATTAAATTAATCAGTAGATCTAGGTTGAGCTTTACCTAGATTCAATGGAATATATTGTTTAGAATTAATTCAAGCATCTGTTCCCATCCTTCTTAAATATTCTTCCATATCTCTTAATTTACTTTCTTTTAAAGCTTTAGAATCAGAAGCTTTAGGTAAGAATAATAAGAAATCTGTTGCCCATTCTGATTTGTTAATAGCTGCTCAAGATTCATCACGTAATTTAATTTGAATAGCTCTTACCATCTTTCTAAATCCATCATAAGCTTTCTGTGCCTGTGGATCATCTTTAAATCAACCATTTTTTGCTACATAAGATTCAGCTTCTAATAACATTTCATCTCATGCTAATTTAAGGAAATTTTTAACACCTTTATCATCTCCTAATGCTAAATCTCAACCTTGATTTTGAGCCCAATTAAATGCAACATTTGTTAAAAATGTTCCTAAAACTCATGAATCAATCATAGCTGATAATGTTCAATCTTTATCTGCTTGATATAGATTTGTATATAATTCTTGAAATTTTCATAATTCACTAAACATATTAGTTTTACCAGATGCTTTGTATTCTTCCAGTAATTGATCTATAGTATCTTGCATAGGTGAATAATAATCATTATTACTTCCAGATATTTGCATACTTTGCCATTGAGCATATTTATATGGATTCCAGAATCAAACTCAATAATTCTTATAAAAATCTTCAACTGAAATATCCTTTGAATAGACTTTATTTTCTAATCATTCTCATCCATTAGATCAAATTAAATGTATCATTCAAGTAGCTTCATTATATCAAGCTACATACATAGTATGTCAATATTTTCTAGATGCATCACTTACATTCTTTGCATTTCTATAATCAAATACAGCTACATCTCATACCTCTGGAATATAATCTGAAAATAAACCAAACTGAGTAGCATACCAATTCTTTTCATCAGATGTTGTATAACTTCTTCAATCTGCTCCTTCCATTCTTACTCAAGCCGTAGCTTCTGCTGCATCATCTGTAAATTCTTCACATTGTCAATATTTTGCATTATTTCTAGCCATTTCTTCCATAGAACCTAATCAAGCATTTACTTTGTTTTGGTATCATGCATAAGCTGTTCAATCATCTAATTGAATAACTTGTCCATTAACAACTTTATAAGCTTTTCCATCACTCCATTTAATAGAATCTTGTTCTAATTGAGCTTGTTTATATGCCATATCGAAGTTCATTTTAGTTCTATCCATTTCCATTTGATCTTGTTTAAGTTTATATTCCATCTCTCGTTGTGTTTGGGATACTTCTGTCTTATATATATCAGCTAATGAAGCATATCTATTCTCAAGATTCTGTATTTTCTTCTGTAACTCTTGTCTATTATTTGAAATATATGCTTGATAAATATAATCTGGTACATCTCATTTAAAAGCTTTTTTTGCTTTATTTGGTAAATCATCAAGTTCAGAATTAAGATCAGCTATATCTTTTTTGATATTTATCATTTCTTGTTTTGCAGAACTAGCGGTTTGATTACTTTGTAGTTTTTTTTCTAATTCTCATGCAACTTGATCGTATGTTCTTTCATCACTATTTTTATCTGTCCAGTTTTTGGAATCATTTACAATAGTCTCTTCTATAGAATCAACTATAGTTGGTTTTTTATCATCAGCAGATCAATGAGAAATTGTATCAGCTTTATCCTGAGTATATAATTTCTTCAATTCTTGTTGATATTGAGCATACCATTCTGGATCCAAATTCTGTACATCTCTTAATGCTTGGTCTCAGTAAGGAGTTGTTCAATAATAAGTAGAAGTAGCTGCATTTACAGGTTGCATAGATCTTAAAGCATTTACATTAGCTACTCTAGCTTGATTCATCTGTGTATAAATACTATTAGCATCTGCTATAAGATCAATTCATTGAGTAGGATCTCATCATTCAGCTGTAGTTTTTCAATATAACTTTCAAGCTGTATCTTCCATTAAAGCATTTTGATCTATTGGTTCTTTTGGTTCTTCTGGTTGTTGTTGCAGAGCTTGAATTGCTCATAATCTTTTCCAAATAGCTTCAATCGTATTAGCTCTATCAGCTTCAGAAGAATTATAAAATCCATTTTGCTTATTTAAGTAATCTATAATATCCTCTCTATTAGTTAATCATTCATTATATAAGGCTGATGCTATCTGGTCATTTCTCTGTGTAATGTATCATGGATGTGTAGTTCAGTATACTTTAGATTGTTGTCAGTATACAAAATTAGGATTTAAGTCTGATAACATTAAATTAGCATCGTAATTTAATTGGTCGTTCTTAACTCCCTCTCATGTATATTTCTGATTCATTCATCCTAATGTACTCTGTTTATCTGGACTAGAATCATCTCAATACTGATTAAAAGACTGATTAGCACCACTAATCTTAGTATTCATATCCATGTTAGCTATATACTCTGGAGTTAGGTCTGCCATAGGATCATATCCTATGATATTCTCTTTTGGATAATTATTCCTATATGCTATAGGGTCTAACATAGAAACATCTCAAACGAAATTAGATTCCATTGCTTTAGGTGATGAATCTATCGTTTTCTCTCAACCTGGGAGTCTCATTCATGAATAGGTGTTATCCTCGTAGATTTGTTTTAATTCTTGGTTTCACCCCTGATTAACTTTGTTTGCCATTTAATTAAATATTAATAAGCTAAATCTATATATTCTACCTGCCACCAGTTAGAGTCATACGCCATCTGCGATATGATACTCACATTATTATCTTCTACTTTTAACTCCAACCATTCTCATTTATATAAGTTTATTTCTCTGTATCAGAACGCCGTTAGTCTCTTAATCTCTCATGGTGTATCCCATTCCCAATCAAATACTGCTAAGCTCTTTGTAGTTCAGTCTAATTGGTGTAATAACACATAACTATGGACTCTAGTAGTAGATAAGTTGTTGAACTGTTCCTTATGTTGTATTTTATATCTACCTGTCTTGATTATCTCACAAGAGATAGGATTCTGACTAATATGTCATCATGTAGTTACATATTTTCATATACTACCATCATCTTCTACTGTTCAATCTGCTTTAATCTTATAACTCATTATATTTGGTTCTCGAATCTCTATCGTATCTGTAGGAGTACCATCTAACTTAGTTCCTATTATCAAACTTCTTCATGCTTTATCTGCATAATATTTATTAGAAAAGACTAACGTATCCCTTAGAGTTATAAACTGGTCATATGTAGCAGGTCTATTATTATCAGAAATAGGATACATTCCAGGAGTAGCTCTATAATCATGTTGTCAATCTTCTAACAATCGTTCCATTATTCATTCTTTAGATTATAAACATTATTTACTTTATCTTTACAATGATATTTAATATCTACTTGTCTTACTATTGGAGTTGCATGTGTTTCCGTTCCTCTAGTAATCTTTATTGCATAAGTAATAGTTTGTCGATCAAAGGTAAACGAAGAAGTTCAATTATCACCTAAGTTATTTACTTGATTAGATTTTTCTGCTCTAGTTTTAGCATTTCTTTGTTTTAATTCCATTGCTTTAAACCAATAATCGTTATTTCAA
The DNA here is from genome assembly GCA_017652345.1 of Methanobrevibacter sp. The sequence continues at coordinate 25,993 of JAGCBE010000371.1, read as the reverse complement.
CTAGGATCTGAATCTTTCCATAAATTATTAGGACTTACATAAATATCTATATCACCATTATGCTCAGTTAATGGATTCATTTCATAATTAACTCTTATCTCATCTAACATTTTTGTAACAGTTCCTCATTCCTTTCCCTCAAATTCTCTAGATATTAGAACTCCATCTTCTTGATATCATCAATCTAATCTTCGTTCTGTTTGTGATTCTGAAAGATTATCACGTGTTTTTATTTCTGCTCTTTTTGCTGAAGTAATATTAATAGGAGGTTTTCAAGTATCAATAGCTCGCATAACATAACATCATTCTTCGGTTGATACATATAACCTTCATTTATTTTCACATACACCATATACTTGTTTTCAAGTAGTGTCTCATCTTTCTTTTTTTAATCTCCATTTCATATATCATTTATCAAATCACTCTGGATTATAAGTAAATTGAAATAATCAATAAAAATCAGCAATAAAGAATCTTCAACTATGATATGCTGCATTTAATCAACAAGGTCATACAAAATATGGTGCTTTAGTATTTATATCTAACGGATCTAATCATCATCTTTTTTGAAATAATTTAATAGGAGTATTTCAAACTAGTTTATAAAGATCCACATATCAATCTGTTCAATCTATACTAGAAATGTAATAATCTATACCATTAACATTATAAACTCTAGTAACTCTTACTCAACTTAGATCTACTAAGTTATATACAAATGTATTTCTAAGATTATTATTACCTTGATAGTAATAAACTTTAGTATTCCATCATTCATCAACAGCTCGTACCTTTAAATATTCAAAGGAACAAGTAAGTCATACAATAGTAATTCAATCTTCATAAGTTAATACTTTTTTCCATCAAGTCTTTCAATGATCCTCTAATTGCCCAGGATTAAGAGGATGTGTAACCGGACTATTTATATCTAATTCTGGATAATATACCCAAATATCTTGTCATGCTGCTACAACTAATCTTGTGTTATTATAATTGAGAATTGCTGTTACAGCTCATTTCATAGGTAATAACAAATCAGTAGGATCTTCGATTGATTCATCTGTAGATTCAGTATGATCGTGTGGACTACAAATATAAACATTATTATGAACAGCTACATTAACAGCTGCCATTGCTGTCTTATTTTCAGTTCATCAACTAACAGAATACCAAAAATAATCTTGAAATACTACTCCAGGACATACTTGATGATTCTCATCAACTTTAGGTTCCGTTCATCATGTAGATCAACCATCTAAGAAGTTAGTTTCATCAAAATAAGTTGGTTTAGCCATTCAATTAACATCTAATGCAACTATTCAGTTGTTTCCTAGACTAGTTAATTGTGATTTTGAATAATAGGGAGTAAATACAGCTTTAGTTGATAACTTAATTCAATGCATTTCGTCATCTGTATTAATATTTTGACTATATTGAAAACTATGATCCATTCAGTAGTAAACATCCATAGCTGTTCAATCTGTCCAACTAACTTGTGAAATCTGATTCGTTATTCTCTTTTCTCAAGTAGCCATTATCACTTATAAAAATAAGATAAATTAGCAAAATTCTCTTCTGAAGCTCTTTGGTCACGATTTAATCAATATATATTATCATGAAGAGTAGTTTGGAAGGTTTGTAAATATGGTTCAGCTATCTCTGGATTCTCTTTTAAATATAACATATAACTCATATAATCATCTATTACATCAAAGAAATACCAAGGTAAATTCAAAGTATTTTCATCAGTATTTAATTCAACTGGTTTTTCCATGAAATTATAAGCTAATGACATTCACATAGAAACATTTTCTATTGGAGTTGGAAAGATTTTAATTTTATTCTTATTTATAAATACATATCTAGGATTTTCCATTGATATTCTTTTCCAAAGAGCTGGTTCTCAAATCTGTTGTCCTCCTTGTATTTCTACATCACCAGTGTTTGGTATATTTTTTAATGGTCTGATATTATACTCTCCGAAATCTATAGGACGACAAACTTTGTACACAGGTTGTCAATATTTGTCTAATTTATAAGCTACTCTTAATTGAATAATACTATAAAAATCTTCCACATTTTGAATTCATAGTGGAAATTCATATTCATCCTGTCATTTTACTATATTATTAAATCTAACAGAAGTATTCAATAAACCAGAAGCATATTCTAATAGATATTTTTGGAAAATATGTAATCACTTATTATACCACTTTAATACTATATTATAGTTGATTTGGGTATCTCACCTTATTTCTAATGTTGCCCAATTATCGATTCTATCTTTTACTGTAGCCATGGTCTAGATTATAAGATTAAAATATTTATTACTATAAGCTGGTTTCCCAGCCTATAGTGTATAAGTATTCTAGTCGATTGCTTTTTGCCATTCGTAATCTGTCTTTGTTCTAGCTTCCATTCTAACGATGAAGAAAGGATTAAGAACAGCACATCCGAAGTAAGCTTTCCATCAAATTGTAGCAATTTGATTTAATGGATCAGCAATACCAGCAGAACCAAATCCTTTATAGTAAGTCTGAAGAGAACTTAAAGATGTGATTCCGTATGCTCCTTTTCTTAAAGCATAACAAGGATACATATTGAAGTTATCTCCACCTCCAGCTGGTTCTACAGAAACTGGTTTAATATTAGCAGATAGATAAATATCGAAGTTTTCAATAGATGTTACATATCCATCTTGAATTCCTTTGAAGTTATCGTAGATTACTTTATTAACCCAAGTATTAGTAGAAGATGAATCACAGAAATCTCTGAATGAATTTGGATGCATTAATACCTTGAATCTTTCACTTGTAACTCCTTGAGAAGTTAAGTAAGTGATAGCATTCAATACTAATCACATATCAACAGTATCATTTGGTCCTAAAGCATTTCTAGCTGTAGCAGATCCTGCATAGATTACAGGTACACTTGCATCAGCCATAAGAACAGCTTGGATTTGTTCATCTATGATTCTTTTTGCATTATGAGATAATTCAACTCCTTGTCTAGCTATGATATCTAGTAATGTTTCCATATCTAGAACATCAGTGATTTTAGTATAATCTCCAAGAAGTTTAGGAGTAGCTGTAATTGTAGTTACAACATTGTCGTGTCCATCAGGAATTACTCATTCTGTCAATGTAGCTTCTGTAAGAGAAGTTTTCATTGGATTTAATCTAGGCCATGTAACTGATTTATAACCTCTTTGTGAAACTGGTTCTTCTCAAAGCTGCATAAATACAGTAGATGGTTCACCATTCTCTAAGAATGATTTTCTCAAAAGAGTTTCAAGGAAATCTGTTTGAGAGAAGGAATTACTGTTTCCAGGATTATTAACATTAGTAGTTACTCCTGAGTTATAAGTAGTTCCTATAGTGTTAGTTGCGTAAACAGTATTAGGCATTTTAAAATAGGATTAAATAGAAATAAATTATCCTAATCCTAACTGTCACATATTCCTTTTTAAATAATCGAGATAAGCTTTCCCATCCATCTTATCTACTGATTCCTCCTGGGAAGTTGCAGTAGGATTAGTTCAGAGAACGCTTTTGCTACCTAATTGATTATTCTCTTCTTTAGGAGCTTCTTCTGATACTTCTTTTTTAATAGCTCAATTCATTCCTTTATAAAGAGCAACCATTTCATCTACGTCTAAGTCTTGATACTTATTCGCAAAATCTGAAAAGTCACCATCATAACCTTCTTGTTTCAAGCTTCTTTCAAAGAAATTTCTTTTAGTAGCTACATGAGAAGATTTTAACTGCTCAACTTGGTTTTGAAGATCATTAATTTGTCCTTCATACTTCTCTTTTAAGCTAGCTCTAAGTTTAGCATATCAGGACTCTTTTTTCTCTTCAACGTCCTCCATGTTCTCAATATCAGTCATCGCTGTATTGGTAATAGAATAAAACCTAGTATTCTACAAACTAGAATTATGGATTAACGAGTCACAACTGCTCAAAAGGATTTAAGCTACCTCCTCGCTTTTATTTACGTCATCTATAGCTTCTTGAAGTTCATCCTCGTGTGCAACATCATGAACAATGTTTTCATACGTCTTCAATCAACTATTAAATGCTCATAAAATTTCATAAATAGTGTAACCATGACTTTTAACTGCTGAATAATTATCAGCTTGTGCTACTATCTGTTTCTTGGTCTCATCAAAGATCTCATCAACCATCTTCTGAAGAAGTTGGAATGCTTCATTCTTTTCAAGATCTTTTAGAAGATTTTTTTGATCCGGTGTTAATTCATCCATCGTTATCAATTTCTTTAAATAAAGCACACATGTTATTTTCTTTAATCCATTTTAATGGTTTCCCAAAATTTGTTTCCAGAAAATACATGATTTGTTGAATTAGGATTTCCCTATCCTTTTCATTATACTTTTTTCCGAGATAATTAATATCCTTTTTTGTGATTTCTGCAATAGATATATGTTTTTCCTTTAAATACTTCTCAATTAGTAGATTAAAGTGTTGTTTTGCAGTTCTTATTTTTTGATATCTTATCACATCTGAATCATCTATAACTTGTCTTTCTTTTAAAGGAGTAAACATTTCATTTATTTCCCTTAACTCCTTCCACATTATAGATAATGTTCTGATATAAATTTCTTAAGTTTCTCAATCATTTTCATATCAGCTCAATGCTTAATTAACCATTCTTCACCTTTTTCATAAACATTAGTTCAAAATCCCATGTTTGTTAAATACTTTCTTAAATCTTCTGGAAGTTCATATAAACAAACAGGACTGTTATAAGCTTTTGTTTTTATAAAAGAAGATTTTTGAAAAACAGGTGCTTTTACTTTTCCTAAAAGTTCCATTTTCTCCTCTACTTTTTCGATTTCTTTATCGATTTGATCTTTATCATCAAGATCTGGAGTTGCTGGAGTAATATCAGCTACTTCTTTTGCTTTTGTAACTTCTGCTACCTCTTTTTTTTCAGTAACTTTAGCTACTTTAGCTTTTGCTTTACTTTTTGCCATAGTAATATATTAGAATTTAAAAACTATATAGATTGCATTCAGTTAACTTGTAACATTTGCTGTTCCTTTTGTGCTTCAGTTAATGGATTCTCAATTTTAGGTTGTTTAGGTGTGGGTTGATTATTCATTCAAGCCATAGCTTCTTGGTCCTGTCCAGGAAATCATCACTCCATTTGTGGTTGTTGTGGTTGTCACATAGACACATTTTGTTGTACTAGATTTTGAGAAGCTATATATTTCAAAGCTTCAATTGCTCTATCTTTTGCTTCTGTGTCTTTTGCTTTGTTATAATACCATAATCTCATTTGAAGATTACAATCAACTGGAATATAGATATTTTGATTCTCGTTTAACATTAATAGATCTTGTTTACATTGATATTCTTCTATATCTAACTCATTTACTGAATCTATCTGATTCTCATCCATTCAATTAAAATAATTTATCGATTTTCTGATATTTCTAAGAAGAAAAGCTGGTGTATTTGGATCATTTACTAACATATTATATTGTTCTGTATAAGCTTTTTTCTGTTCTTCATAATCTATTTGCTTTAATATAACATCTTCAATAACAATATTGAAGTTTCATCTTATCTTTTTAGGTGTTAATCTATCATAAGTTCAACTTAATCAATTAGCTGCATTTCTAAGTACTTTTTCAGATGTTCATCTCCACCAATAAAGTATAAATTCTCTATACAACCATGCAAAATCTCTACTTCAGTAAGAAATTATACTATTTTGAAGAGTTGTCATCATATTAGCATTAATCTTCTGAATCTTACTCTGAGTAGCTGTATTTGGATTAGAATTTTCACTAAGTCATAATCATTGAGAAGAAGCATTAGCAAATGATTCAGCCATTGCTTTATTCTTAACCATCGTAAGTGAGTTATAAATATCACTTGAGACTTGTGTTTGAGGTAATTCATACACCATTGAGTTAATAGGTTTTGTAATATCTCTCATCTTAACTGGGAACCATCTGTTCTTAATACTCTGATTCTTAAGAGCTTGACGATTTTTCATGAAGATCTCTTCATCAATGAAGATATTTCATCAAGTAGCTTCTCTAGTAACCTTGATTTTATATAGATTAAGCAATAATTGCTCTGTTCTATGGGAATCTTCTATTATATCTACAAGTGATTCTCACCATCGATCAGCTGAATTATAAGCAAATCCTGTAACTGCAATTGGTATTCTCTTTCCTTTAGTCTCTGGAATATCCTTAATATCGATTATAACATCAGATAACATAAGAACTAAATAATAAAGTCCATCAATTTTCGTATAATGATAATGAATTGTTACCATTCCTGATTCAGGATTATAGAAATCCCCAATATTTCTATAAAAAGCTGATTCATTTTTTAATCAAGCAATATATTCATCATAATTGTTAATTATTCTTTCAATCCATTCTTTTTTAACTCCTAATTGCTCTACCTCTTCTTTAGATATTATTCTATCAAATCAGAAGAATGGATAATCTTTAACTAAAATAGATCAATCATTATATGGATATACAAACCTTGGATCTATTCTCTCAATAATAGGTACTTTTTTATCTTTATCCCATCAACAAAACAATTGAACAAATTTACCATATTTACATACATCATCTATTCACATATATTTATCAAAATCCCATTGATTATTTATGTAATCATATTTATACATTTTGCTGAAATTTCTTGCTTCTTGTTGGAATATATGATCTGTATCTTCCCAAGATACATCTGGTTCATTAATAATACATGTAGCTTGTATTGTTCTTTTAATACTTCGGAAAAGATTACTTTTTAATAATTCATCACTCTTTTTTGTTGCAAATAAGTCTTGCTGTGAATCAAAAAGTGCATTCTTACTTCTGTTAGCTTCCCATCCATGAGAATACTCACCTAAGATCTTTTTCCTGAGTTCATCAGTTAATTGAATCTTTTTCATTTATCTATCTATAGCATATAAATAATCGGTTACTATATCCATAGTTTCTCCTCTAAGTTCTGGATACATCCTCATTATCATTGTGTCTAATAAATCGGGACTCCTTCAAATTCTTTCTTTCATTTTATCTTTAGATTCTATTTTTGTTTTTCCATCTAAACTTTTTTCATCAATATATGTATTAAGTAATTCTTGTTGTAAATCATGCCAATCTTGATCTTTATTATTATGGTCCCAATCTATAGCAATTTCACCATTTTCTATCTTTCTTTTTAACTCAAACGCACACTGAGATTTAAGATTAGCATAATTCTGTTTAGATCATGTAACTATAGGTGAAGCATTATTTATAAATCATGTACAATAACTAATTCCATCAACAACACCTCAACCAACTCAATCAGAATCGATAATTATATCCCTATGATCTACATCATACTGACCAGCAATAAACAAAATACTATCTATAGCTTCTGTTACTGTGTTTTTCTTATAAGTCCAAATTTTCTTTCGTGTGTTTCATTTCCATAGACTTATTCTTGTAGTATCTTTTCCAAATCTAGCTACATCTGCTACAACATAGTATTTTGATCATTTTTGTTCATTTGTAAATAAATTATCAATATCTTTCTTCTTAAATAACATCCAAGTATCATCTTCAAAGTCCCATTGTCCATATAACAATCTTTTCTTGATAGCTTCATCTGCATTTTCAAGATTCTCTATATATCATTTATCCATAAAGTTATTGGAATAAACCAATGCTTCAATGAATATAGCTTTATTACCAGCTGGATGTTTTCATTGATAATATCTTTCATAAACATGTCATGGATTAGGGTTAAAGGTCTCTAATACTTTTCCTAATATACCATATTGCTCATTTTTATATCTTCAAACTCTGGTTGTAAGAATCTTAATAGCATCTAATGGAACTTCAGCTGATTCTTCTACAAATGCTCACGTAAGTTCTAAAGATCAAAATCTGTTATATAATGGATCTGATGGATAATAACATCATTCTAATAAAAGAATAGTACTTCAATTCTTAAATGTAATCAATGATTTCTGTTCTGAAAGCTTTCATCTAAGCTCTTCAGGAATATTGTAATCATTATAGAATTTTTCTAATGAAACAACTGTTGTATTCTTCAGATTCTTAATCGTATCCCTGACTAGAGCAAATCTAACACCAGGATATTTAATACACATCAACCAAACCCAGATAACTCACAAATATGATTTACCTCCTCAAGCTCAACCACCATATCCAATAGCTGTATGTACAGCATCTTGAAGAGCAGCCATGGCTTTTTTCTGATTCTCTGTTAGTTTGATATCTATATCCATTAGCTGATGTTAATAGTAATATTTTGATTCTCCGTTGGTTTACCTTCCATTAAATTCTTTCTTTCATTAGTGTCTTTAGCTATAGAAGAAAGATCTTTTAGCTCGTTAGTCCTAAGCTGTTGATCTGATTCCTTATAAGCTTTAACATTTCTTGCAGTAATCTCTGCAATGTCATACAAAACATCCTCATACATATTGAGGATTTCTTTTTCCCTGTTTTCTACTAATTTCATCTTTAATTTAGGATACCTATTTAAAAGATAAGAGATATAATTTTTTTTACATCAAAATTTTCTTTCGATAGACGCATAAGTCTCATTAGGATGATTTAAAAAATATCTAAAAACCTCAGCTTGTTTTTTACGCTGTTCTATTGTTCAACGCTGATAATTACGACACATACTTTGTTTGTATTTCAATGGTTTTCCTTCAAGAAAATGTTCATCCATGTTTTTGCGGAATTTTTCTTCCTCCATTCTGTTTAGTTCTCATACAGTAGTACCATCCCTATACATCTTCATCCTCCTGATCTAAAAGCCTTTTTCTCTGCTCATCCTTCTTATTTCTAGGATTGTACGGAATCTTTTTACCAACCCAACTCTGAAATTGCTGTAAACTGTAATCCTTAACACACATATTATTCTTGTTAACACAATTATCGGGTCGTAAATGTAGAAATTCACATATAAGGTCTAGACAAATCTTCGCCCTGTGCTCTTCAGTCAACAGAATTTTTCATCATCTATTCCTTAACATCCATCCTGTACCTTTTACAGATAAAAGATCATATTCTTTATACTACTTCTTCGGAAAAAGTAAACACTTATTATTTTAATTTTTTTCTTAAGTTTTTATGAGCTGAAACACTAATTACTTATTAGACCTGAAATGCTAGATTTTGATCTAAATATCAAGAGCTTATAATTTATCATTCTTGGGATTCTTCGTTGCTTATTTCTCAAAAACGATCAGTGTATATTTGAATCAAATGATTAACTCCATTTGTCTTTAAATTTTTAGATTCTCTTTCTTTAATTATATCTCTCATTCTTTGTTTTACCGTAGTATCTGTTATATTTGCTATATAAGCATCTAATCAATTAATCTGTTGTTTTTTCACTCAGATGATTTCATATCTATTAACTAACTCATCTCAGAACCTTAACATCTGTGGTCCATCATTAATCATCTTTTCTAAAACCTCTAAACTAGCAGTTGTTTGAATTACAGATCCATCTTTTTTAGTAATAACACAAATTTGTTGATATTCTTTTATTCAGTTTTCCATAATGTAAACAATAAATTATAAAGATCATAAATTTATAGATTGTGTTTTTATTGCTTTAGATTTTGTTAAGTTGTATACTTCAGAATAATTCTGGTAAATTTTCATCGGACCGGTCAGTGGACCTTTCCAATAATGAATCTTAATACTAGCTATTAATACATTCGCACAAAATTCGAGTCTATTTTGCCCTATTTTCGCACAAAATTCGCCATAATCTTTAGCTGTAAGTATATGTCTAGCAAATTGTCTATCTCTAGTATGATCGTATGCTACACCATTTTCGTCACAGATTGCCTTAAGATTCTCTATTAATAAATTAATTTCTTCGTTGCTTTTATTTTCTTTAGTAGTTATACTATTATTTTCTATATTATATAGCTCTATATTATTAGTGGAAGATTTTTCGACTCCCCCCGTCGAAATTTTTTCTATACCCATGAAATCCTGTACGTCATTAATTATTCCATATTCTACAAATCTCACTCAATTAATAAACTTCTCTTGTTTACATATTAAATTTTTATTACATAAATTTTGTAAGAAGTTTTGGATACTACGTTTAGTACATCCTACCCGTTCTGCTAGATATGCTAAACTACCATTGAATTTCTGTCATTCTGTTTGGGAAAATCAATAAATAATGGCATAAACCATTAATTCATTCCCTGATAACTTCAATTTGGTCCTCATTCGACCTTGAATTGTAACATAGTTTTTACTTAGATCCATGAGTATGAAATTTATAGAAATAAAAAAAGCTACTCAGTCACTTAAGATCCATCTCGTATATAGATCCTAAGAGACTAATACGAGTAGCTCTTTGACATCCATTTTCAAGGATACATTATTTATACTAATCTACTTTTAAATGTAAACCCCTAATTTACTGGAATGCTAAAATTATACTCTATCCAAATACAGAAAACTATTATAACTATTCCTAGTAAAATTAATATCTTTCTCATTATCTATTCATGATTATTTGATCTAAATCACTATAATTATTCTGCCATTCTTTATAATAAACATCTACACTCTTCTCATGTTTTATCCATGCTTCTTTAATCTTGTTAAGTATTTCCTTTAATCTCTGATTCTCTTCATATAACTCCTTATTCTGAGTTACTAATCCCGCACTTATCTTATCAGCTAACTCATCTAAATATCATTTTCAAACTAATATTTGATGAGCAGATTTAATATCTTCAAGAGTTACTTTTTTCTCTGATTTCTCACTATCAGGAAATTTTAATAATAAATATCTTCAGTAAGTTCATCTTCCTAAATATCATTTCTTCGTTAACTGAAATACTGCTGTATACACAGAATTATCACTTATTCATAAAGCTTTAGCAATCTCCGTTCATCTTGCTGGATCTTCTCATTTACGATACTGATTTAATAAATAATTGTAGACATCTCTTTGAATTCAGCTTAATTCCTCTCTAGAATTTCAAGGCATGTGCGTTTTTCTCCAATATATCCTCTGTTTCTCTTTTATCCTTTCCTTGTTTTTCCTGTAGTACTCCTTGTGATACTCATTATACTTCCTTCTCTTCTCCTCCTCAGTACTTAAAACTAAAATTCATTGCTTCAGCGGCTCATACGATGGAGAATCCACGTTGCGACTCTGATAGTCGCGAAATTGTTTAAAAATGTTACTCATCTTTAATATAATTAATAATTAAAAACTAATTTTTAGGTTTTACATGTTTCAAATACCACTTGAAATAATACTCTAGCGGTCTTACCACTCATCATTTCAACTCTTCATCTACTCTCTCTTTACATTTACTACACCGTAACTTTCAATCTATGATCTTCTTTCAACATCTCCTGCAATTATTCATATCTATTTCCCATAACTAATTAAAAGCATCAATATAGCAAATAACATCCAATAACATGCTGCAGTACTATCTCAATTATGATAATATATAAATCACATTACCATATCTGCTAAACATGCAATCTTACAAAATAATCCAATCATTCTCTCCATAGGTAAATAATATAAAAGTCTGTAATTGTAAATGTAATAAATAAATCTGATTAGTGTTTAAAAAACCATTCTGTATCTTCATCTAGTTTGAATTTGTTTTTACATTGTATCATAATCTTAGTAAATAATTCCTCATAGATAAATGCTATTGGTTCTCATTTCATTTCTATCCCCACTTGTTCGCACATCCTCTCTACACAATGGATAAGCTCGTGGACTAATGTATTTAGATTATAATCTCTTAACCAAATTATGTTGCAGTTATGCTCATCATCAAACCAATACATTCATCAAGTAAGATTATAATCAAATCAAGTATCCCAACTATCAAATTCTTCCTTAGTTCAGCCTATCCTTAATTCTAGTGTTCTTCTAAATGTTCAAACTCTTATGTGGTAAATATCAGATTTTTCTTTTCTCTTTCTCATTTTATTTCAAATAAGAAATTAAATCATCAATAGGTGAGTTAGATATTGATAGTAGCATTGTTAATTTTATATTAGTTCAAGCTAACTCATCATTTATATATGCACATTCTTTTAGAGCATTATGTAGCTTAAACTCATCTATCTTTTGGTTGACTAAAAGCCATTTAATAAATCAGTATCATTTACTAATAATTCTCAATGAAATTAGTTCATCTTCTAAATCTACTTCAGCATATTCTCTAATTTCATCATACTCATTCAATAACTCTATAAGTTTCTCCATCCTATAAATTATTAATATAAAAAACTTATCCAAAGAACTCACAACAGTCTTTTCGGGTAAACTATTGCAAGCTCCCCGAATAAGCTCTTTCTGGAGACATCTTCTTTCGAAGATAGAATCCCTAATCTTACATTAGGATGAGTAACGTAAGTGTTTGGAGACATCTCCTTGCGGAGATAGAATCCTGTAAAGATCATCAGCCTTTTGGTTGTTTATCCTTACAACACTAGTATAACTATTTACTTCCTAAAGTAAATCCCTTTTTAGGACATTTACATTCGTAAATATATACTATTTTTCTCCCACTTTTCGCGAAAAATTCACTGCATACACAGATGCACTTCAGAACTACTCTTTCGTGATCTACCAACTATTTATTCTTTCACGCCTATTTCTACCCCACGGTATAGAAGCAGCTGCCCGCCGCGTTCCGAGAAAATTTTTCTGGTGGTCTTGACCTTGAGGGGCGGGGGAGGACCGATAACCGATAGTTACCGCATTTTTCGTACTTTTTATTTCATTCAGAGTGGGGATTCGTATAATTAGTTTTTTATGCTTTCATGCTCAGGCCCTGATAACTATTAGTTACCCCATTTTTCTGTATTTCGGTTTCATTTTAGTAGGAGATTGTTATATTAGAATTGCCTTAATAAATAGGCAACGTATTTATTCTTTATCTTATGTCAAGATGATGAACAACTTTAAAATCGAAATCAACCACAAATTCCTATTATTGGTTGATATTGAGTACAGCGACGTGTACTGTACTTTGTATCGTATGAACGATTACGAATACGAATTGATTCAAAAAAAGAATTTCAAGAAAGAATCCAGAGACGAAATCGAATGCATCAAAACAGCATACGAAATCTTTTCTGATTCTACGACACTAATCAATGATTAGTCTTTTATCTTTTGTCTTATATTAGGATGAACAACTTCAAATTTGTATCTCTCGAGCAACTCAATAAGGAGTTGAAGAAACGAGAGAAGGACCGCAAGAGCTCAACTAGAGAGCAATTTCTAGCGTTTGACCCGTTTAGCAGGACCTATTTGGCGGTTGACAATCGTAGTCTAGATTTCTTTATTGAAGAGTTTAGGACGCATGATGAAGCTGTTAAGTGGTTGGTTGAGGATTAGTATATTTTATTCTTAAACAATATATTAGGATGAGACACGAAATGAAAGGTAGCATTGTAGATAATGCAAAGCTTATACAAGCTGTTATAGAAGGTGAGGATAGGAGTTGAATCCCTTCGAAAGGTGTAGAAGATTTCAATTTTCAGTGAAGTCAGTTACGAGATTTGAATTGACGATTTATAGCTGAAGATGATGATAGGTATTTCTATTTGAATCGTGAGGATTGATATGATGTTACTATACAAAAATGTAAACAAAAAGATTTGACTTACTATTTTGTATATGTAGAGAAGGAGAGGACTGATTCAAATTGGTGAATCCCTGAAGGATGATTAGTATCATGAACTCAGAGCATTTGTCACACATTTAGATGGGTAAGATCATTGAGACACGCTATGAAGTTATGAGAGCTTTGAAGTGAGTTGATGATGTGATTAGCGAATCCTGAGGATTATTTCTTAACGTCAGAAGAACGACACAATGGGAAGCAAAATTAGTTGTTTCCATCTTATTTATATCTTATTCTTATATTAGGATGAAAACTATTAGAACTGCTACAAATGTAGACTTACAAATGCTGTATGAAGACAGCGCATTCACTTATGTATGATTATTAGATGAAGCTAAGGAGTATGAATCCCTAGAAAAATTCTTATTCGAAGAATGTTGATTGAAAAGACCTAAGGAAGTTGTTATATATAAGGCTTCTGGAGATCTCATCAATAAAGAATTCGATTTGAAATGAAAAAACAAATTTCCTAAGGATTTGAATGTGGTTATGCTTCCATTAGGGAATTTTGATAAAAATGAAATCTGAAGACTAGCAATTATCAAATTACAGATATGAGCTAGACGATTTGATGATATTATCAACAATTCAAAATAATCTTTTATTTCTTACATATTAGGAATCATGAGAAACTTTAAAACAGACAAAGGCTACAAAATCGTAGTAGATTATGTAGATTGGTATTACACTCGAAAAGAGCTTAGAGAGTATTTTGCTCTAGATGAAGAATGAGTGTATGTTGCTTATTTATGAGACAGAGAATTGCAGTCAATTGATGATTTGCAGATTTGAAGCTGATGAATCAATTGGTTACTCTGGAGAGATACAGAAGTCTGAATCCCTAAGGAAAAGTTACCTCGATGGGAAAAGACTGAATCTGAAGAAGATTATAAGGAGAATGAGGAATATTATCTAGAAAGATATTGAGCTTATGAGAAAGATTATGAGATTAGACCTTTCTATATCAGTTATTATGGGGGTTGAGCTTATAGAGTACAGTTTTGTGAAGCTGTAGAAGCTCAAGGAATGTTATTAATTAAGAGAAGAGAATGAGGACAATCAGCAGCAGAGGAAATTGGTAAGAAAGTATTTGAGCATTATATTGAATGAGACTTCCTTTACACTCAAATCTATAGTCCACATAAAGCAGAATTCGTTGAAAAAGATTATCAAGCAAAATATGATGTAACTTATTATGATTATGAAGATTGATGAATTTTTTATTTAGATGAAGATGAAGCAATTGAATCCCTTCCAGAATACTGTTGAAAGATCATTAAGGAATCCGAATCAGATAGTTTTGAAGCATGGGATCTAGTCAAAAAAGACTAGACCCTGATAACTAATGGTTATCTCTTTTTTTCAAAAAAGTGTGTACTTTTAATATTAGATTCATAAGATACAGTTGCACAAGATATTTATTCTTTTACAAAACATTAGGATGAAAACAATCAAAATTAATGGTGTAACTTACCAATTCAAAAAGTTCGATTCTTGTCACAACGGAGTGACTGATATTTATAGCTTATACAAGAAGCCTTCTTATGAGAAGATTTCAGCTTATAATTATCGAAAAGAAAAATTAGATTGTATTTATGGAATGAAAGGAAATTCCAATTGCTTCAGCATTTATTGATACGTTATTGATGAAGATTGAATTGAACGTGATGTTAAGATTACAAGATTCAACAACTATATTTTAGATGGTAGAAGAATGTAAGGATGAGTGACTTAGATTTGAAAGATATAGAATTAAAGGAGCATGATCCGTATCATGATTATATAGAGCAGAAAGCTAGGGATGCAGAATTTGAATCTGTATCCCTTCAGGAAAAAGCATATCAAGATCCTAAGATATTAAAAGAGGATTTGATATATCACGTTATGTGACCCCTTTATTTCTTAAGCAATGGACATGAATGACACTAATGATGATTCTTTTAGTATGATTTTTCGTCCGAAGATATATCAGGAATGATAGGAAGGGAAATCATATATTGAAGCGAATTGATGTAGCTATAGCTATAATCATATTCCTTCTCAGCTTTGTAGCTAAGTTTTTGAAACGACTTTTTAGCTTATAATTCTTACTCATGTTATTAGATTTGATCTTTAGTTTGACTTGAGTGATTCTCTCAGTTGAATCCCCTAGAGAAATCTTATATCACAGGGGATTTGCTGAGGAAGATATAAGACAAGCATATATTCACTATGCTTATGATCTAGGTTGACTTGAATTTGTTAAGATGATCGAATGTGAGAACGGAAATCGAGATCAAAATAAAATATCAAAAACAAAAGATTATTGATTATGTCAGTTGAATTATCGTTACAATAAGGATTTTATTCTTTCTAAGGAATTCAATAATCCTTTCAAGCAACTTGATTATTGTTATGAAAAATGGAAGATTAATCCTAAGCTTTGGTATGGACCAGATAGAAAGATCAACTGACAAAAATGTTCAGAATATGTTTCCCAACGTTTTTATCTTCAAAAAATATTATAATGACAGACAAAAAAGAAATGAATCCTGTAGCTAATGGGATTAAAAAGTATTTAGTCACTCAATTGATCGATCCAACAGTTAACTGGATGGATATCAAAGGACTAGACAAATTAGCTTTCATTCAAAAGACTCCTAAGACAGCAGTCAAAAAGAGAACGATCTCTAATAAGGAGATTCCTTATGTTGAAATTGATTTTGTTGAAAGAGCTCTGAATTTTATTAGTAACTTTCAATGGTGATATACTATTCAGGATAAATGAATCTCTGAAGGTAAAGATGCTAAAGGAAGAACGTACTATGAAGCATGGGTGCAAATGCAATGCTATGTTGTATTGGATTGAAATCGTATTGAGAAAGGTTCATTTGGAGCTTGGAAGAGTTACGAGAATGTAGCAACTTCTAAATACGATACATTCAAATCAGCTGAATCTAATGCAATTAAGAATTTTGCATTGACCCTAGGAATTGGTTGAGATAAGAGATGGGAAGAGAATAATGCAATATCACAGTTTAGAGAAGATCATTTCAATGAAGGGGAATTAGTTTCTAGCTTTACTCCTGTAACTAAACAATAAGATGGCAGTAGGATGAAATTCAACTCAAGAATATCTTGAGAAAAATAGATGATTCATTACAGCTTCTAAGTTGAAATACTTCTTGACCTTTTGACCAGAAGCATATTATTGGAAGTTTGTGAAAGAGTTTCCCTTAGAAGAACCCGAGAAAGATTATTATCTAGTAGGAACTGCATTCGATGATTTAGTATCTTATGGTGAAGAATATTTCTTTGATAAGTACTATATAGATGAATGACTTCTGAAGGATGATCTGATTCAAAGATGTAAAGAATTAGGACTTAATACAGATTGAAAAGTAGAAGATCTTAGAGAAAGATTGTATTGAGCAAAGATCAAATTGACTCAGCTACAATGAGATAACGTCTTCTGAATGTATAATGAAATCAAAAGACAACCTCTTGTAGAATTCTGAGATCCTTCTTATCAATCACAAGTTGATATCGAATGTGAATTTGAATGATTAAAACTCAAATGAACTTTAGATAGATTATCTTTAGAAAAAAAAGTTATAAGAGATCGAAAGACTTCTGGACAATTTCAAAGCTTTGAATATAATCTTGAAACAACATTTGATTATATTCTTAGTATGGCATTCTATTACGTATTAGTTAAGGTGAATTATAATATAGATTGTGATGTTGTCTTAGATGTATTAGGAAAGAATAAACCATATCCATATATGGGATACAAATTAGACAAACCAAGATTGCTTTCTAGTTTGGAAAATAAGATCATTCCAGGACTTAGAGCTTTAAAAGATTGTCAGGATAAGAATGAATGGAAATCTGTACATCCTATTTGATATGTAACACAAAATAAATATTGAGATATTATTGAATATCATGCATGAGAACCAATTGCTCGTACTAAATTAATGGAATGTGAATATTATCCTTATTTAGAATGAGCAGTTGCAGATACTTTTATCACTCCTACATATTAAAATGGATAATGACACTATCTTTATGTATTATATCGATGAATATTCAGAAGGAAGATTCAATGATATTCTAATAGATATGATATCTCATAAGAAAGATCTAGATTCCTACAAGGATTTCATTCGATCCTTCTTCAGATTAGAATTAGACTTCATTGAAGATTACTTATTATTATCCTACAAAGAAGCTTTTGTAGGTAGACTTTATATCTTATTTCTAAAATCAGATGCAGTTCAAAACCATAGAACAATATGAGAAATACAAAGATGATAAGAAAATCTTAAAGGAAATCAAGAAGAGTCAAGAAGCTCTAGAGAAAAGAAAAGAGTATTACAAGAAACAAAAAGAAAAATATATAGCGAAACAGCAATTACTTATTGAAGAGAAAACGAGCAGACGCTTACAAAGAGATCAAAGTAAGATAAATCAAAGGCTTGAGAAAAAAATAAGAAAAATACAATGAAAAAAACCGTTGAAAAAACTAGAAGAAAAACCATCGATCAACAAGATTAAGAAAGAGTTATACAAAGCTATCCAGTTACTTGCTAGGTTACAAGAAGTAGATAAGTACGGATACGGAAAATGTATATCTTGTTGAAGAAGAATCAAACGAAATGAAGGACATGGATGACACTATATTCCTAGAATACATATGGCAACAGCTTTTGATCTAAGGAATGTACACTTACAATGTCCTTACTGTAACAACCAATTGCATTGAAATCTAATTGAATACAGAAAGAATATGATCGAACAATTTGGGGAAGATCTTGTATTAGAATTAGAGGAAAAGAAAAATCAAACAAAAGATTTCACAATAGAAGAACTAGAAGCACTTTTAGCACAAACTAATTGGCTTATCGAACTCGAGAAAAAAAAGTTGATTTAGTGTTTACTTTTGTGAAAGAATAAATATATTACAGTTGTTTTATTTTAATTACCATATATCAACATGGAATTCAAATTCACTAAAGTGAGAGATGTACAATCTCCAACTAGATGAACAATGCGTTCATCATGATTAGATTTTTACATTCCAAATGACATCAAACCAGAGGATGTAAAGATCACACCACTTAATGAACCAGTTAAGTTGGATCCATCTAAATTCATTACAGAAGATGAAGTTATTATCCCATGAGGTAGGGGAATGCTTATTCCTTCTGGACTTAAGGTTTACATGACACCAGGAAGTCATGATTTCACTTATGATTTAGTATTGATTGGAAAATCAGGAGTAAGTGTAAAGACTGATTTAATTGTATGAGCTGCTGTAATTGATAATGATTACAGAGGAGAATTCAATTTACATCTAATCAATCCTTGAATAAATGATGTACATCTTAAGAAATGATCTAAGGTTGTACAATGAATTATTAGAGAAGCTATTTTACCAGAAATGGAAGAGATCTCTAATGAGAGGTATGAATACACAAATAACACTGAAAGAGGTGAAGGTTGATTTGGTTCAACATGAGAATAATTTTATTTAGTATTTTTTACAAGGATGAGTATTACAAGAGAAATAGTTAACTCTTTTCCAGTAAAAGATCGATATGATTTACTTCTTAGAAAAGAGACTTATAGTTATTATATTGATAGACCTTTCGAGAGGTTAATAAAGGATGTTAAGTGAGAATTAGATGAATTGCTTACTTGAATCCAGAATCAAGACATAGAGAATATCAAGGAAGAGACAGCTGATGTGATATTTAATACACTACAGCTAATACAATCTTTAATGAAAAACAAATTGATTTCCCCTGAAGATCTTCAACATACAGGACAAGCACAAAAACAAAAGATCTACAAAAGGCAACCGTTTTTGAAAGATAATTCAGAAAAACCTAATTCCTGGGAAGAGGAAACTGCTTTATTTAAAAAACTAAAAGGAAAATGCTAATACACATCGAATGAGTTGATCTTTGTTGAAAGAGTACATTGATCGATAAAATGAGTAGATTATTCAAAAATACTATGGTATTATCTACTCCTAGAGAATATCTTCCACGTGAAGATTCTAAAGAAGCAAGAGAAAAGATTTGGAAATTCTATATCCAAAGATTGAAAGAAGTAGAGAAACTTCTTAATGATAATCCTGATTGTACAATTATTCTAGATAGATTTTTCTTTTCAGAACTTACTTATGGAAAGGTTATGAGATGATACGATTCTAAAGATATGGAAGAATATCAAAGAGAGGTATTTGATTTGATTAACCAGATCAACGAAAAGTATTGATATGCTTTGATTTATCTTTCTGATAAAACTGAAGCTATTCGAAATAGATACTTAGAAAAAGGTGATGATTATGTAAAGGATAAAAAACATTATCATAATTTGAAAATTAACTATTGAAAATGAATCAATGCTTGGGAACAGATATTCAAGGTAATTAAAATCAATGTATTTGAAGATAAAGATTATTGGAATAGAATCATAGAAGAAGTACTTTTATCTGATTATGTATATACTAGAGATGGTCAACATTAATAGCTTCGAAGCAGAAGCAAAACCAGAAAATATCTTAAGAGAGATATTCAATAAACAAAAAGAACTTATGGATAAATATGGAACTAAACCAGTATGAGATGATGTTGATACTTTAAAATGAGCACAAGAGATTAGAAAATATTCTAAATATACATGTGAGGAATTAGCTGAAGCATATGAAGCAAAAGATAATAGAGATCACATGCAAGAAGAACTAATTGATGCACTTCATTTCTTAGTCGAGAAGTTACAGATAGCTAATCTTACTTTTGATAAGATCTTATTCTATAGCTGACACAAAGAAGAATGACTTTGGGATAAAATCAAAGATTGTGCTGAAGATTTCCAAATGTTAGATATGGAAGTATATTTCTGGAAAGCTGCTTATTGGACAAATATTCCAGATAACAGACTTAGAAACAAAGAACGAAAGAATGAACAGATCGCTACTAATAGAGAATTATTCTACAAAGAATGCTCACAATGATTTATAGCATTTCTTATAGCTCTTTATTGTTTAGGTATAGATGAAACTAAACTTTGGAATTTATATTCCAGAAAAAATCAAGTTAACCATTTTAGAATTAACTCAAATTACTAATGGAAGATTTACTATTACAGGAAGGGTTTACTAGAGTATGATTATCTAGTAATATCTACCTTTACTTCAAAGGTCATATATGGGACCAACAATGATATGGGGAAAAAGAATTCTTCAATGAAGAGTTTCGATGAAATGAATCACTAGATGAAATCCAAAGATTTTTCAAATGATTCAATCATGATGCAGATCTTTCCTTGATTGCTTTCGATCGTTATACTAATGAGATGTTAGTATACATGACACCTATTGGAACTTATAGCTTATATATTAACGATCAGAACTTAATTAGTCCATCAATTAACACTTTGATAAACTCTAATTCAGAATTAGATTATCAATATCTAGGACTTATTAGAAAATTTGGATATAATCAAAATGATCTTACTCCATATACAAATATCAAAAGACTTCTACCTTGATTTATGTATAGAGGAAATATCAATACTTTCTATTTTGAAAGAACACAAATTAAGATTAGGAATAAAATTAATACAGGATTCATGTTACCTATCTATTTAGAAAGATCTGTTCAAGATAGATTACTTTCGATTCAAGATAAAGTTGTATGAGTACTTCTTTCTTGAGGATTGGATAGTTCAGTTATTGCTTCATTGTTAGTAAGAATTAATGAACGTTTACCTAAACCTAAGAAATTCAGATTCTTCACTACAGAAAATGCTGAAGATCTTAAATATGCAAAAGAAGTAGCTAAATTCCTTAAAATCAAACTAGAAATAATTCCTTGAGAAGATGTTGAATTAGAGGATCGAGAGTTATTCTCTTCTAATGAAACACCCGTAGATCTTGGTTCAGTAGTTCCTAATATCAAACTATTCAAAAGAATCTCTTCAATGTGAATTCATACAGTATTTACTTGAGATGGTCCAGATGAATTATTCAGAGGATATAAAAGAAATGCTGAAGATTTCGATTATCATATGCATGATATTAACAATGAATTAGTATACTATCATTTCCCTAGATTACAAAAAGCTGCTAGATACCAACATATAGATTTAGTTACTCCTTATATTACTCCAGATATTCGATGGATGGCTCAATCTTTTGATGTTAAGATCTACAAAGGAAATCTTAAAGATATGGCACATTGATTAATTCCTGAAAGTGTAATAGATAGAATCAAGGAACCGTTGAAAAATAAAGATCTAAGAGAAGATAAAGTTCTTTATCAACATAACTTTCTTAAACGTTTTATTTCTTATGCAGAAAATCTACTATGAGAATATACACAGACTACAAAGAAGTAATTTCAGAGATCAAAAGAGATCTTGTAGAAATGGGACAACCTATTTCAACTTATTCAATGCAGAATAAAGTTATTGAATGAAACTCAGATTACGAGACTAAAGAAATTACTAACTATTCTTTCTGTTTATCTAATTTCGATAATATAGAAGATATGATCGATTATCCTGAGTTTGAAAAAGCTGAGGTAAATAGAATAGAGAAATATTTTTCTAACCATCCAGAAGATTGTTACAATGAATATATCTCTTTTATTAAGAATACTTATAACGTAGATATTATAGGTTCAGTAAAAGGAAATTGGATTTCACTTTTAAAGAAATGGTTATCAGAAGATTTCTTAGAAAGAGTTGCTCAAAATGTTAATCCATGAGAAGCTCGAAAGATCAGACCTTGGGTTTGGGAAGAATTCATTCATGATGATTGATTTCATTCTTATGGAACTTTTGATTATACTTATTCTGAAAGAATTAAATTATTTGATTTATTAAAGGAAATCCAACTTCATCCAACCTCTAGACAATATGTATTTAATATATGGGATAGAGAAGATAGATTTTGAGTTAACGGAAGAAGAAGAATTCCATGTTCTTTAAACTATCAGATTCTTATTAGACCAAACTGAGAGATTGATGATAATGGAAAACCTATCTTTGCTGTTAATATGATCTACAATATGAGATCGTGTGATTTCCTTACACATTTCCCTATTGATATTATTCAAGCTGTTAATCTTCTAAAATATATTACTGAGCACTTAAATAATCAAGAGAATTTTAAAGAGTATGATACAACTAAATGGCATAATACTTATGCTCTCGGAAAATTATATTACAATTGTGCTTCACTTCATTTATATAAAAAAGATTTGATCGATGATGTCTTCTAATTGAGAATTTACTTCTAAATATGAGCAATATTTTTCTAATTGGTTATATCTTAGTTTACCAAGCTCAGCTGAATGAACTATTATTTCCAATATAGATTATGTGATTTGTGATTATAAAACAAAGAAATTTTTCTTATTAGAACTTAAAACAAGATGAAATCAAATGCATGATCGACAAAAGAATCTTTATAATATGATTCATAAAAGATTATGGAGAACTAACGAATGAGTAGATGATTGGAAATTTATAGGAACTTTTTGTGTTCAATTTGCATGAACTAATTTCTATGATGGACCAGTTACTATTTATTGAACTAATATCAGAAAAAAACAGGTGGATGAGGAAACGTTAAAATGTTTACTTTATCAACTACTTAATTAAAATGAAACTCAAAAAATGATTATATTATATAAATGCAAACAGACGTAGAGAGTATATGCAAGATTATTACAGAAAAAACAGAGAACGTATAAATGCTAGGGTTAGTGCATACTGTAAAGATCACGATGAAGAAAGAAAAATCAGAAGAAAAGAACGATATGAATCGCATCGTGAACTTCAGATCAGAAGAGTAAGAGCTACACAGAAAATTCGTAAACTGAAATTAGGACATGTTAATCGGATTGATAGAAGAATCGATGCATGTCCAACAGAACGATCTAAACAAAAGCTTCTGAAAAAAAGAGCAAGAATTATGGAACTTAGAAAGATCTGTTCACAAAGACGTAACGATAGAAAGATTCAGAAAAGAAAAGAGGAAAGAGAAGCAAAAGTTCAAGCAGCTATCGAAGCATGGAAAAATGAACTCACTTGAGCAAGTGATAAAACTACTCCGGGAAACTAGCGATCTTACGTTGTTTTTTCGTTTACGCCATGAAAAAGAGAGTATCAAAATCAAAGATTACTCTCTTTTTTATATGAAACACTAATTACCTTTTGATGCAAAAAAATTCTAAGCAACGTTACAAGCTTAAGGCTTAGATAATCTTAACTTAAGATATTAAACATCGCTTAGAATCTTCAATTTTTGGTGATTTTGATCTATTTTCCTCTACCACCTCCTTTCTTTTTTCATCCGCAAGGCATTTTTTAGTATTTTAAGATCTAAAAACTATTTATAAAGGGAATCTTTTTTAGGTTTAAGTTGATTTCTTCGTGTTTCGAAATGTTCGTTATCTACAAAGAAGTTGATTGCTATATCTCTTTTCTTTACAGGTCTATCTCAATCCCATAAGATTCTATCTTTGGTTATCTCTCTTTTCTGTGTAATATCTGAATGCCTTACTATATTCTTTCTGTTAATCGGAAAGTTTCCCATTAGATATTCTACAAGATCTGTAAGTCTACAAAGTTGATGAATATTAAACTCACCAAATCAAACTACTTCAATTCCTAAAAATTTATAGTTTACATTTTCACATCATCACCAAGTTCAATTACCTGCATGCCAGAGAATATCTTTAGGATCTCAGATTTTTCAACATTCTCAGTTTTCACCTATAACAAAATGAACACTTGCTAATGCTGATCCTTCAGATAAATATCTCATATTAGAATCAAACGTTCAACCAGCAGTATGATGAATAACAATTCCTGTACATTCATTAGTCCCTTGACTCTTCTTGTTGGTTGTTACTTTTTTGTTGAATGGATACATCTTTATTAGAATTAGAAATTAAATTAACAATATCTTCTTCTTTAAGAATTCATTCTACTATACCATTTTCTTTAATAATTAACATAGGAACTGAATCAATTTGAAACTCTTTTACGTTTGCATCATCAAACCTAAACACTTGAAACTCATATCCATTTTCTTCTGCTCGTTTTTGGACATGAGGTTTCATCATATAACATTTATTACATGATTCTCATTCAATATACAAAGCTTCTTTCATTTTATAATATTTAGTGATTAAAAGATCTATATAATCTTGTTTAGATCGAGAATAACCTTTCATTATCTTATTGCTCAGTCAATATATCGTTCATAGGGGTCATGAATATTCTTACTTATTAACGTTTCTAATAACCATTTTCTTACATCTTCTCTTAATGCTTTTTCACTTAGCTCTACTGTTGTTATCAGTTGCTCTGCTATCATCTGATTTTGAAATAGAGTATGAATTGCTCTATGTGTTGAATTTTTAAGAATTTCAAGATTACAATTTTCTGAACTTCCGTAACGACTTTTAGGTAAGATATGATGTTTACTATATTGATCTTCTAATTTCATACTACTTAACATATTCGTTGGTTAAAATCAATATGATTAACATAATCATTATGATAATAGCTCTAATTAGATTTTTCTCACTCATCCTTTCTTTTTATAATAACTAAAGCACTTAAAGCATCTTCCTTGTTATAAAAAACTTGAGCATAATCTTTATTTAGTCATCGCTTACTATCTTTATACAAAAACCAAAGCTGAATAAAACCATTTCTTTCTTGTTTTTTATATATTATATATCCTAAAAATGATTTAGCTATTTTATATTGTCGTTTCATGAGTCTTTGTCCTTAGGAGTTAAATCATCTAGTTTTCACTTAAATAATTTACCTATCCATTCAAACAGCATTTTCAGAGCATCTATCTCTGGTAAGCTTTGTTTGTAGTTTATCGAATAGATATGTCCTATTACACTGTATCACTCTGCTACGATTAGGATGGATAATAGAGTAGTAGAGATTAAATCTACTTTATCGAATCCTGCTCATCTGAGTACAGCTATCACTATAAATGGTAAGCACCATCTAGTCAGCTTTTTAACTAATCATGTTACCATCAGCTTAGATTCTAGTGTACCTTGTATGTAAGCATTCGTTACTCAGAATATCCAGTCTAGTAAGAGCATAACAGTCAGAATTATTAATGTCTCTTGGCTCATACCAAAGTATTCTAATATTACTCCTAGTCAGACTCATGATGCTATATTGAATGCAAATCATTCAGCTTCTGTCATTTAATTAGTTATATGGAAAT
>JAGCBE010000370.1 GCA_017652345.1 Methanobrevibacter sp. | reverse complement strand
TTATCGTTTATAATTGCATTATGAAGAGCTGTTTTCAATATCTTTTCCTTAATGTCCCTTGGAGACATTCTTTTGGAAAGCTTTACTAATTTTTCAATGTCCAAATCATAAGCGATTGGGAAAGTGTCAAGGTATAGGTTGAAAATTTCCTTTCTTTCCTCATCATTTGGCAATTTGAATTCAATTTCCTCTTCAAAACGGCTTCTGATTGCATAGTCAATTGAAGATGGGTTATTGGTTGCTGCAATTGTTACAACACCTTCATTTGGATTGATACCATCCATTTCAGTTAAAAGAGAGTTTACAATTTCTGAAACGTCCCCTCTTAATGATTGAAAAGACCTATGCAATGCAATTGCATCTATTTCATCAATGAATATTAAAGAAGGAGCTGATTTTGAAGCGGTTTCATATAATTCATGAATCTTGCTTGCTGCATCTCCAACATGGTCTCCGATTAATGATGTAGCTTTAATCAAGAAAAGATTAATGTTCAATTCATTTGACAATGCCTTTGCCATCATGGTTTTACCTGTTCCTGGAAGACCATAGAACAAAACGTTTTTAGGAGCCCAATTGCCGAACTTTTCAGGATCTTGAAGATACTTGTATATGAGTCTTGATTTTTTCTTTGCATTTTCCTGACCGACAATATCATCAAAGAAAACATTGGATTTGACTCTCTTTACAGAATCCTGACTTTCATTTTCAGGAGTGACTATTGTAATGGAAGTGTTTTCCCCAATTACTGAGTCTTCTGGATATGCAGTAATGATTTTAAATGCAAAATCTGGAATGATCTTTTGATCGAAAAGGAAAGAACCAGTCTTAACATTTGTTCCGCTCCATTGATCTATTGCATACTGTTCAAAAAGAACCTTATCTGCTATCTCTAAATTAGGCCCTTCCAAAAGGCCAAAATTAAAAGGATACCCTGCAGTTTCCAATACAAGAACCTTGGTTTCAATCTCATTGAAACTTGGCTTGTTTTTAATGGAAACTTCTGATTTCTTTTTGTTTGAACTTTTATTTTCAGATTTCACATTTACCACATCAAAATTATAAAATTGTTTAAAATACTTAAAATTTTTTTATAAAATTTTTTTATATTTTTAGATTACTTAATATATTTATCACATTATATAAAGATTTTCATTATCAAATTAAGTTAAAAAATTTAGAGAATTTTGCTTAGATTAAGGTGTCATAAAGCTGTTTCATTCTCAAAGCATCCTGGTCTATTAAAGGAGTTTCACAGATGATTGTAGCTTTCCAATCGTTTTCAATCAGATTCAAAAGCAAATCCTTAATGTGTGGACCATATTCATCATCTTCAGCTAAAGTGTGGTGCTTTTTCTCACCCTTGTCAGTATACTCAATAGTAGTGAAATGACAATGCAATCTATCAATGTCCAGATTGTCTTCAAGCTTGGAGAATATGCAATTGTAATCTTCCTTTTCATTCAGAATTCCTCTTCCCCTTGCATGGACATGAGCAAAGTCAATGGTTGGCTCGAAATGGTCAAAGCTTGCGCACATTTCAATGATTTCATCAATGTTTCCCAATTGAGATCTTTTACCTGTTGTTTCAGGTGCAAAGGTAAAGTTTTCAATTCCTTCCTCTTCACATCTTTCCAAAAGCCTTGTGTAAGTTTTTTTAGCTAAATCCATACAGACCTCTGGTTTTCTGCCTGAATAAAATCCTGGATGGAATACAAGCCTATAAGCACCCATGAATTCTCCAACCTTTGCAGATTGAACCAATCTGTCTATTGTACTGTCAATTTTCTCTTCCTCTTTTGAACAGACATTTACATAATAAGGACAATGCATAGACATTAAAACTCCATTTTCCTCTGCAGATTCCCTAAGCTTCAGTGCAGAGGATTCCCCAATTCTTACACCATAAGTGGACTGATATTCAAATGCATATAATCCTAAAGGCCCTAAGAATTCTGGAGATTCATGTGCTTTTCCATTAAACTCTATTGGTTTTCCAGCTGGACCAAAAATAACTTTATCTCTCATAAAAACACCGAAATTCTAATATGTAAAATATAGACAATGAATTTAATAAATTTAAAATAAACTTAAAATAAATTTTAAAAAATATAAATAAAAATTATAAAATTATAAAATTATTAAAAATGATTTAAGAAAAAAAGAAGAAAATTAAATAGAAAATTCTATTTAATTAAAAAATACCCATAGCTTTGTTGGTTTTAGCAATGGATTTTTCATTGTCAGATTCCATTTCCAACATTGCACGGATAGCATCTACGTTTTCAGGCACTACATCAGATTCTTGGTGTACTGCTTGCATGTAGAACAATTCATTGTCTACAACGTTGATGGATTCTTTCCATACTGGAATCTCATATAAATCGTTTCTGCTTCTTCCTAAATCTTTAGCATATTCCATAAGTGCTGCAGTTGAGTCTAAGCCAGCTGCTGCTTCAACCACCATAACTCTGGAACGTTTTTCTAAAGCATCAATTACTTCATCATTAGTTACTTCATTGCCAATCTCAACCATTAAGTTGTGTTGGTGCATCAAAGTAGTAGGAACAAGTAAAGCCATTGTAGTAACATCAATACCTTTCATTACGGTTTGTACATCAGGACCGTGGTGGGAAGGTACTTTTGGAGGGTTAGGAACAATAGCGTTAATAGGACCTTTCTTGATTTCAGATGGGTCAGATCCTCTTCTAACCATTACAGCACGAACTTTCTTAATGTCAACCAATGGATTGAGAGTGTGTAAGGTACGGGTTAAACCGGTAGTGTTACAGGATACTACTCTAGCATAGTCTGCACCATAGGAATCATCATAGTTAGCGAATGAATTGAATGATAATCCAGTTAATTCATGGTCTTCTCCACCTTGGTAAATAGCTTTTACACCAGCTTTCTTATACATTTCAAGGTTTTGAGGTCCGATGTTTCCAGGAGTACAGTCAACTACGATATCTGCTTCTTGAATCATGTCTTCAACAGTACCTGCAATTTCAATTCCTGCTTCTTTAAAGAGACCTTCCCTTTCAGGAATTCCAATGTATAAAGGATATCCCTTTTCCTCTACAGCAGTTCTTGCTTCAAAGTTTGGTCTGGTCTTACTTACACCAATGACTTTCATATCATCTTGAGCAGCTACAGCATCAGCCACCCTTTTACCTATAGTTCCAAATCCATTAATAGCTACAGATTTCATTTTTAAACTTCCTTTATGAATATTAAATTTATATAAACTCTTAAATTCAATAAATATATAATTTAATTTTTATTATTTAATCTATATATAATTTAATATTTAATCTAAAAAATATGGCTTAAAACAAGAAAATAAAGTAATAGAATATTTGTTTTATTCTAATAAAACTATAGAATAGAAATAGAAAAATGAAATCATAAAATA
>JAGCBE010000369.1 GCA_017652345.1 Methanobrevibacter sp. | reverse complement strand
ATTTTAAGGAATTGTAAACACTTGCTTACTTTCTGATTCTTCACCTTTTTTCTTATTGCAAAATGTTCTAAAGTCACATGCACTGCATGTTCTATCTTCAGCTTCAGCTTTCCAGGCATCCTTGATTTTGCATCCATTCATTTCCTTTATCAAGGAGGATTCAATATCATTTACAACATTGTCAAATTGATATAGGGAATTGTCTATCAATTCCTCTTCAACATTGATTATTCTAATGGATCTATCCATTTTGAATTTGTCTGACAAGTCCCTATGGATAGCTATTTCTGAATCCTCATTCCAATTCCTCAATCTTTCCCAATCCTCATCAAGAATTTGATTGAGTGTAATGTCAGTTTGATCTTTTAATAGGTCTTCCTTTATTGCCTTCAAGTCATCATTAGACGGAACCAATTCATTCAAGTAAAAGATTATTCCTACAATTGGCTTATCTGAGTTTTCCTGATTTTTTCTAAGCCAAGCATATGTTAAAATTTGCCATTCATGCTGAATCCAAACCTTATACTTTTCATATTCCTCTGAATCAAAAAGAGTTCCATTTTCCATAAATGACTGGATTTCCATTAATTCATCCTTTGTTGGTGCACTTGGCCTTCTCATTCCCTTATAATCAATGATTATCTCATATTCATTCAATTCATCATCCAATAATTTCTTGAACTCATCATTATTATAGAGATAATTTATTATGCTGTTTGTTTGAGAAAGATTGAAATAATCATCTAATGTTTGTTGAAATGGATTATTATTGGTTTTTTGATAGAACTTATCCACCATTTTTGAGCTTAAGACATCAACGACACCATTAATGGAATAGTAATCAGACCTGGCATTCTTATCATTCAATTGCCTTAATCCTTTAATCAACACTTCAGTATCTTCAATTAGAGGGAATAAATGAGGTCCCCAGAGGTTAATGGAACGCTCTAACCTTGCACTATAAATGTTATCCTTTGGGCCATAATTATTCACATATTCATATGGCGGGTTTAAGCCTTTAACCTTTAATCTGCCTGTTATTAGGTCTTCAATTGGCTTTATTTCCTCTTCCCAATTCCAAGGAAACCCTAATTGGTCTGTATTTGAATACTTTTTCCATTTTAAAAATGCCTCTTCCAATGCTCCATGAATGAATTCACCAAACCATAACTGAACAGGCATTGATGGAGGAAGGTTTCCCTTGTTTTGGTAACGGTATTGTAAATTGCAAGTTAAAAATGATAATAAATCACCAGTTAAGCTATATTCTGGTATGATATATTCTCTTGATCTAGTTGATAATTTCATTTTTACACCAATCTGAATAATTCAATAATAATCAAAAATTTCCATATAAAGTTTCATATAATTTACTTAAAAGAACGATTAATTAAATTAAAAATATATTGTCAAAACCTATAAATTCTTCATCTCTATTCCAACCTAATGCAACATTAGGTATTTTCATTTGTTTATCATTTTGTTTATATCCATCAATGTTAGGATTTAATCCAACTAATAGCAAAACATCTTTTGCTCTTGAGAATGCAACAAAGTACAGTCTTGTCAAATCATCAAATGCCATATCTTTAGAATCCCTATTCCTATTGGACAATGAACTGTATTTTTTAATTCTATCCTGAATAATAGAAGAGGAATCTACATTTTTAGGGAATCTTAAATTGGCATCTTTAGGCAGATTCTTCTTAAATCTTGATCCCACATCCACAATTACAAGAGGAAATTCAAGTCCCTTTGCCTGATGAATGGACATTATATTAAAGCGATTTGCAGGAATTACTTCAAAATAATTCTCATCAATCTGCACACCACCACTTGCTATTGGCACAAAAATGTTTAATAATGCCTCGTTGATAGATTCCTTTTCATCTTCTGGTGAAGAGAAATCTATATTAGCGGAATACTTATTAAAGAAACTTGTTTGTGTAATTGTCTGAGTAATTGCCTTTAGATAAACTACACCTTCATCATCTTCCTGGAATTCCGGTATCCAACTGACTAATTTATATGCCAA
This sequence comes from Methanobrevibacter sp., assembly GCA_017652345.1. The sequence goes on along the minus strand of JAGCBE010000369.1, from coordinate 690 downwards.
TTCCATCAAATTAGCTTTTTTAGGCCATTTGATATCATTTGATTCATCAGATGAGAATGGATGTCTGATTTGCCAATGGGTTACAAATTTCTCTAATGAAACAGGTGAATGTGGCTCTGGATTAACATCATTCATATATGAAATTGCCTTTCTACGCCAAACTTTCATATTTCTGCTTGCAGAATTAGGCAATTTATCGTTAGTATTCTGATAATTTGAATTAGGGTCGATGCACTCAAGCATCAATCCGCAGAAAACAGCAACACAATCAATATTCTGCAAGTCCTGGCCTCTTGGATTAAACACATCAATAGGATGCCTTAGCCTTCCCAATTGTTTCTTTAAAGCAAAAGCAAATGTACGGCTTCCTGTAGCAGTTAATTCCTTAGGTGAATAAGTTAAAAATGCAATATCTTCAGCAGAACCCTCATCTCCAAGTTCAATAACTATCTCATCTTCACCTTCTGCCAATTCAAATCCTTTATCTCTATAATTGATTAATGTTGTCTTATTGTTTGAATTAAATTTCTGATTATCCTCTTTAGTTAAAACCCTTTTAATCTTGCGTTTAACTATTCCATTTCTGTTCAATTCATCAATGAATTTGGCCAAATCAGTTGCAAGAAGCTGTTCATTGTTTCTAAACATGCCTAAGATAGGCACTTGGTTTGAATCATCTTCATTAAAGCT
>JAGCBE010000368.1 GCA_017652345.1 Methanobrevibacter sp. | reverse complement strand
TTTCTTGGAAGCTTTCAAAAGCGTTTTGCCATAGGAAAAATTCAAATAATAAATTTTTCCTTTCAATATTATCCAAAAAAATCTTTAAAAATTCTTGTGGTGAAAAATTCTTATTATACATTTTTACTCCTTATCTAATTTCTTAATTGAATCAACTATTACTTCTTTGTATGCTTTCGCATAGATATTAGCTTTTTTTTCTTCAAACCATAAAGATATAGCAATAAGAATAAAAGCTCCCGACACAACTAAAATTAACTCTATAAATTCTTCCCTACTCATTTTTTATTTCCTTTAAAAAAGATTCATATTCATTATTTAAATTTGCTAATTTTACTAACTCTTGTTTCATAAATTCTACTAAATAATGTAATTCAAACATTGGTGAATAAAATTCCTTACGATTAGTATAATCTTGAAAGGGATTGTTAGTTTCTTTTTCTTCCATTTTTTAAAAACTCCATAATTAGTTTCTTGCAAAATCTAAATTGATTGCTTTCAACTTCTATCGTTTTTTCATATTCCTTTAGCGGTATGATTGGAAATGCGTTTTTCAATTTATATCTTAATTGGGGGGGACAACCCCCCTTATAAGAACTTAAAACAAACGCCAAAGAACTTCGGTTCATTCCTAATTTATCCGCAAGTTTTTTTTGGCTTCCGCCGCACTCAATAATTGCATCGAGTACGGCCTTATTAATTAAATGCTTCATTTAATTTACCTCATCTTCATCAACATCTTGTTTTTCCGCTTCCTGAATTTTCCTTTCTTTTTCAAGGAAATTCTTGAAAGTTTCCTTAACATACGCGGATATTTCAGAATCTAGTGAAATATCCCCTTTACATCTAAAAGCTTCTTCCCCTGAACGAAAAAGAAACTTCGCAAAACTTAATAAAATATCTTTTGTTATTATCATTTCACCACCTCAATTGATATTATTAAAATTCCAATTCCTAATATGATTAAACAAATTAATGCCATTATATCTAACATTTTGGTTCCCCCCATTGATTAATAAATTCTCTTATTTCCGACTCTATATCTCTATCACTTTGATAATAATTATTAGTTGCATCATTAAAGCCTAATTTATAGCTTAACCGCATCAAATTAAAAATATAAGAATCGTTTATATGTTTAATTTCATTTACTATATCTTCCCTTAACATCTCTATCCCCCTTTAAAATAGGGCTTGCGTAAACAAGCCCTTTATTATTAATCACCTAATTTTTCGACCTCAACATCTGAAAGCTTTTCCAATTTCTGCGCGCTTTCAAAATATTCATTTCCATTTGAAATCGTTGTTTCGCAACCGTGTGAAGCTAAGAAATCTAGAAATTTAGCTTTCTTTTCTTCCTCTTGAATTGCGGATATTTTGTAAATATATTTTTTACTTTCTACGACTGGAGTTGATTCTATTTCTTCATTTGGTTTATATTCATCTTCAATATACATACCACCTAATTCTTGCGTAAACGCTTCCCTTAATGCGTGTGCTTTTGCAACTTTGGCCAGCATTGTGTGCGGTTTAGTTATCCAATTTCCGCTTCCTTGGTTGTATTCATTGAAATATACTGTTTCTTGGTGCGGACGACTTCTATCCTTTCTCCAAACTCTACAGGTGCATGACTCAAGTTTTCCTTGCGCATCTTTTGCGAATTCGGTTTCGATTCCGTCAAATTGCGGATTTGAATTCGCTATTGCCATATAACCATTAATTCCCGTCATAACCTGAACCCCTCTATTAGTCTTTATGAACCAAATTTCATGCTTCAAGGGATTCAATCCCGTATGTTTGCAATAAGCTAAGAAATAATTAAATTCTGCAGGCGTTGCATCTTTTGCAACTGATTCTTTAATTATGGCCAAAGTCTTTGAATCATCATAATTAACAACTGTTAAACTTTTGTTTTCCATTTCGATTTTCTCCTATAAAAATATTTAAAATTAATAAAAATATTTTGGTAATTCTACTTCAATTTCTTTTTCTTCAGATAATCCTTTAAATCCTGCAATTTCGGATTCAAAGATAAAAGCATCTAATTTAACCTTAAGATACGCCATTGAATAATCAATGTAATCTTTTGTGAAAGTGAATACTGTATTATCAAACGGTGCAGTATTCTCTACTGCAATTATCTTCCAACTATTAACTTCATATCCGCAAGCTTCAAGCGCCATTTGATAGAAAGCCATTTGCATATAATAACGGCTTGAATTGATAACACGTTCGAACCCTGGCAAATCTCTAGTTGTTTTTACATCAACTAAAGTTTTTGTATTTGGATTGTAAATATCAATTTTTGACTTAAGGTGTAATGATTGATAATCCCAAAGAATAGAATTTTCAAAAATGTTTCCTTCGTTTTCAAGGATTCCTTGAACTACAGGTGTTAATTGGACGCTAGTTGCATCATTAAAGATTTCTTCAGAAACTAAAGTTAGTTTTTTTTCTTCGGCTTCTTTTGTTAAAACTTCCCATTGTTCTTTTCCTGCTTTTGTTCTCTTGTCTAATACTGGGAAAGTCTTATATTTTGATAATTCTTCGCGGTCAAGAACTGACGCATGAAAGATTGAACCAAATAATAAGCTGTCTGATTCTTTTTCTTCTTCATCTTTTTTTGCTTCAAAATATTTTCCTGATACAAGGAAATTTTTGAAAGTGCTAAAATTAAGCTCAGGGCGTGCAAAATAATCCGCATCGCTAAGCTTCATTAATTCGTTCTTTTTTAAGATTAAAATATTTTCGTTTTCCATGTTCGATTCTCCTTAATAATATAACTAATTTATAACATAAATAAAACATAATTGCAACATATTTTATAAAATAAGATGCACTTTTTTTAAAAAAGTTTCACTTTTATTTTTGCCTAAAAAAAGCGGATATTGTTTCCCCTGTATAGGGATTTTTTAAATCGAAACTTCTAAGGTTTTTATCGTTATTAATCATGTTTTCATGGACCCAGCTGTATGCTGTATCGCCTGATGCAATTTTTTCAAAAACAAGATAGAAATTTCTTTCCAATGCTCTAACGCCTTCTTGAAATAATTTTTCTCTTGCTTTCATTTTTTCTTCTTTTGATTTTTCATCGGATTTTTTTTCTAGTCGATTCTTTAATTCAATTTCTTTGGCCATCTCTCCAATTTCTGCTATTGTCGGAGCTTTTGATTTGGTTCTTATCCATTCAAGTAACGCTTCATCGATTGCATTAGCATCAAGATAATTAAGCATTTCACCCCATGCATCGTAATCTTCGATTTTGAACTTGTAAAAAGTCATTAGTTTTTTGTATGTTTCTTTTTTGATTTTATTCATTTATAATACCTCCGTTTTCATAATTTCAATAGTTTTTAAAACATATATAACAATTCCTTATTGCGGAAGAGCTTTTTGTTCTTCCGCTTCTTCTTCATCATGAAGCCATTGTTCCATTTTTAATTTTTCTCTTAAATCCTGCGCTTCTTTGTAACTCATTTTTGACGGGTCCTGCAAGATTTCCATAATTTCGTTCGGATTATCTTTATATGCCCCTTCAATAACTTTTAAAAAGCTATTTTGATTAAGAAAAAAATCAAAATTGGCACGCCATTTTTTGCCAATACCTCGCAGAAACTTACTTTCTGAAAGTGCTTTGTTTATGGCGTTAAAAAATTGGTGTTCGTCCATATTGGCGAATTTTAAAATATTCTTAAATTTCTTAAGTCTTGTATCTGTTACGATTGCAATGCTGGGAGTTGTTTCATACCTGCTTGCAATCGTATTCCATGCGTTAATAACTCTCTGTTTATAATCCAATTGTTCGGCTTGAATTGGTGCCTGCATCTCAACGATAGTTAATGCATTGGATTCTTCTTTTTTTGGTTTTTTTTCAGTCGACTTCTTTTTGTTGCTAACTTGTTTTTCTTTAGCTGGTTTCAAGTTGTAACCAACTGATTCAGTTTCCGAGTTTTTCTCGTCAACTGTTGCATTTTTTACAACACTTTGAACTTCTTCTTCAATAACATCATCAAAGATAAAATCATTTAATTCGTTACCCCGTCCATTAGCAACTAATTCATTATAATAATCAACATTAAAATAAAAATATTGGATTCGGCCAGATTGAGGGCCTCGTTTGATACTCTTAATTTCAATGCTAATTAATTTTAAATCAACTAAAACATTTCTCGCCTTTTCAAATTTTCTTCTTGTTAACCCCGTTGCACTCATTATCTTATTTGTCGGCAAAAAAAAGCTTCCGTCTTCTTGCAACTTATCCGCATTATTAAGCAAATTAAAAGTTGACCTCAAATAAGTAAATAAGAATAAAGCTTCAAATTCTCCCTTTAAAATGTCAAAAATACAACAAGGGACTTTAAAAAACCTAACTCCATCATCAATACAACCTTTCATTTTCATTTTTTTCTATCCTTTGAAAAAGATTTTCATTTTTGCAATTTTGAATTAAATATTCCAAAACTGATTCATAAGATTTTAATCCCTGAACTGCTTTAATTAGCCTCAAATCCTGCCAAAGGCTTTTCTTTAATAATAATACATTTCTTTGTTTTTCTTCCATAGCGCACCCCCTTAAACAAATTAAACATTAAAAACATAAAAAGCGCAATAGAATTTTTTGATATGTACAAAATGTACAGACGGGTCTGTACAAAATGTACAAATCAGATATGTACAAATTGTACAGACCGGTTTGTACAAAATGTACAAATAAATAATATCTATATATAAATTAGATTATATATAAATTAGATTATTATATGCCTTTCTGCGAAAGGCGAAAAAAATACTAGTAAAAATTTTTGACCAGTCATTTTTGTTTTTTAAAATACAACTCTAGCGAATCTTCGATTAAGGAAGTTATCTTCCTGCGATTAACTTTACAAAACTTTCTAACCTTTTCCATTATTTCAGAATCAATCGAAACGCAAATTTTTTCATATTCCTTTTTTTCTTTTGTCATAATTCCCCCTAATTAATAATCTTGTCTTGTTCTGATGCTTCAAATCCTAAGGCTAGCCCCCTTAAAAAGTATTCCTTTTTTTCTGCGTTGCCGTCCAACTGGTATCCAACTAATATTCCCTTAAGCCATGAATCCATTGTTGGGTCTTGGTTAGCTTGCATCTTTTGCCTAATGCTTTTTCTTTTCTTTAATTCATTAATATCAATAATTTTTGTTGCCATATACCATTCCTTTTTAAAAAAAGGGCGGGACTAAGTGTCCCACCGTGAGTCAATTATTTCTTTCTTGCGAACTTTTGCTTCAAATTGTATTTCCAATCGAAAGAAATTTTGGCGATATCCTCAACTTCTTCCCATTTAAGATTTCTTAAGTCGATTGTTTCGTCCGCATATATCTTTTTTTTACACAAATTAGAATTATTTGTGCTTGGAAGCCCCTTTGGACACTCGCTTGTCCATATAAGCTTCAAATTTTCATTTTTTGGCGTTTTATCTTCTGCCTTGGCCGTCATAGCCACTAGCACCAAACTTGCCAAAAAAATAGCCATAGAGGCGCCACAATTGCTTTCTTTATTCATGTTGCCCCCCTTGACTAAATCTTTGTTGCATCTTTACCTTCCATGGAAGCTGATTTGTTTCTTCTTGATACTCCCTAAGCTGATAATGTGAACTCTTGCTTCCTGCTGGTGTGCGGCCCTCGTTAACTAGTCCGGCCATCATGTCAGAAAACGCCCTCATGCCTTTTTCATCGGCCGTTAAATTAATTCGGCCAGCTTGGTCGTACGGCGTAAAGAATTGGCCGGCACAACCTGTTAATAATCCTGTTGATAAAATTAATAAACTACCTAAAATAACCTTTTTTTCCATTTTATACCTTCCTTTTTTAAAAAATAAAATTAACCTAAAAAATTACCGCTGATTACGGCTGTAAAGAAATAAATCCCAGCAATCTTGCTAAGTATTCCTAATAAGCATATAACCGCCTTATTTGGAACGCCCTTGGCAAGCGCCCAAAGCTCAGGAGCTAGTGTTAGAATCATTAATCCGATTGTAACGGCTCCTTGAATTAATATCTCATTATTCATATAACCCCCTTTTATTATTAACCTTTGCCACCCAATTCATTGGATTGCTTAATTTCTTCCCCTGCTTATTAAGCAAGCAAGGGAAGCATAAACCTAAGTTTTTGTTAAGGTCTTTAGCTATAAAAACCTTAATTTTTTTTGCTGTTGTTAGTTTCATATTAACCTTCCTTTTATCCTTAATTAACCTTTATAATTTTAATCGGATTTTTTGAAAAAAAACTTTAATCTTATTATTCTGTCTTAATGAAAGATTTGCTTTTTTCTTCAAAAAATACCCTGTCTGAAAAATCAAATATCCATTCTTCAGATTGAATATAAAATCCCCAAACTTTAAAATTTGTTGAATATCTAATATTTCTATCCTTATCCCAATAAGCAGCGCTTGCCCAACCGTCACTTCCTTTGGGATTAATTACAATCCTTACCCAATCAATATCATCTTCAATCATTGATTGCGTTGCCCAAATAACCTTTTCTCCGTCAGTTACTGATGCTTCAGAATCAAAGAAAAACGCTTCTTTGAAATAATCCGTATAAACGCCCAAACCAACACCGTTTTGACGCAATTCACCGCTTTCAAGATTCAAAGTAAGATTACCTTCTTTTTCATATTCCTTTACTTCTTTCAAAGAATCAGAATCCATTTCCCCAAAAAAGATATCTATTAATTTTTCATTCATTACTATTTCCATTTTTCCCCCTATTAATCTTCATAAAATCCTAATAATTCGTGATTAACTATTATAGCGCTATATATTCTCGAGCCATCTTCGTTATAATATCTTCCATCGCCAGTCCCGTGAATATATGTTCCATCGCTTAAATCGTATGTATCGTTTTCATAGCTTTCTTTAACTTCTAAGATTTTCGCTTCTTGGATTGTCTTAATTGCATCATCAACGCAAGATTGAATCCAATTGGCCAAATCGCTAAATGAAGCCCCATCGAATCTCTTATTTTCTTTATCGGTTATGTATTCAATATTTGTGTAATATGTATCAAAAATTGCTAATGGTGCTGATGCAAAAACTTCTTCCAACTCGACCAAACTACTTCCTACATTCCAATAAGCGTTCTTTGCTTCGTCTATGATTTCGCTTGTTGGTTTGCCTGCTTGCTCTGCTGGTAACCATTCATCAAAAGCATTTGCTTCTGTTTTGCTGAACTCATACGCTAATGCTAGTTCCCAATTCTTTCCTATTTTTAATAAGATTTGGTTTACTTTTGAATTTATTTCGTTTATTAATGATTGTTTCATTTCGATTCTCCTTATTAAAATAAAATTACATAAATCTATTATAAACTTTGTTTAAAAACATCCCCATTTCTTCTCTCCATTGCTTATAATCTTCAATTAACCACTCATTATCCTCTGGCAATTCATATAATTGCTCATCTAAACAAGGGAGCGTCCATTTTCTACCATGCCCATCATTTAATCCCTTTATATGAGATGCAAAAGTTTCCTCAAGTTCACCTAAATACAAACCATCAAAATCAAAAACCACTTCAAAAAGTGTTCTATAATTAGGTAAATCTGTTTTCGTTATTAATGTTAAATCATCGCCTAGTGCATCTAATCTTTTAACCAAATCTATTAAAAGATTATATTGGTTAGGGCTTAAAGTTTTGTTTATTAAATCTTTTATTTTATCTGTTCTCATTTTGCTATCTCCTTTTTATCAACCAATGTATTTACTATCGGCAAATTTTAAAAATACTTTAGCTTTTTTTCTATAATTTTATATATTTTTATATAAAATAGCAAGAAGAAAAAGAAAGGGAAGTAAAGAAATAATACCGCACTTTCAACACCTTATCGTTTACTTCCTTTCTCCCCTTCCTTTTTTCACTTTTTAAGATGCAAAATTTGAAAAAAAGATTCAAAAAAAATTAAATTATTTTTTCTCCCCTCTGAATACCTCTACAAGACCGGTCAAGGCAACGCCTGCAGATATGATTGCTTCTACTTGGATTTCTGTTAATGCAACTCCACCAGCTGTAATTATCCAAACTAGCCCACGCCATGTTGATGGTTCCGTTAATTTTTGCCAAAATTTTTTCATATTAATTCTCCTTATGTTTTATTTAAAAATTTCTTTTTTTTCTTTTGTCTTCGTCAACTTTTTGCTTATATTTTTTAAATTCGACATCTAACCAATATAACGCCTTTTTTACATTTAAGATTGTAAAAGCGTCCTCTTTGAGCATCTCTTTGAATTGTTCCTTAGTCATTTTTTTTAAAATGTCGTAGCCTCTATAAGCTTCATGTAAAGCATCAAGATATTCTTTAGCCTCTCTACTATTCCATCCAAAGTAACCTAGATTTTTTCTTCTTTGCATTATATAGTTCCAGCAAGCGGTGTCATTAAATGTTTGCTGTGGAGTTACAAGATTTGGAACATCTCCGTACATACCGTTTTTTAATATTAATCTCATAGGTTTCCCCTCCTTAATATTTGATTCGCATCTTTGATTTGTCTATCGGTAATTTTTATTGTTCTTTTTCTTGGTGGCTTTGCCATGCTTGGAGGCTCTCCATATCGACCTTGCTGCTCTGACCACCATAGGAAGAATCTATTACCATTCTTTTTTTGTGCTAACAGTTTAGCTGTTAG
>JAGCBE010000367.1 GCA_017652345.1 Methanobrevibacter sp. | reverse complement strand
GTTCACAAATGAATTAAACTTATTTGATGATGGATTCTAAGCATGAAGCTGAACTTCAAGACCTAAGTCTTCAACTACTGAAATCACATCATGCAAATTGCCGTAATTTGGATTTCCAACACCTTTAACAACTAAAGGATAATCCTCTGGAATGACAGTTGCCAAGTTGTTTGCACCTGCAAGCAATGGAAGTTCAACATTCTTTGGACCTATTGTGGGTGTTGGAACAGTGATCCTGATACGAGGATACATGATTCTTGTGATTGCTATTGTCTTCAATTGCTCTTCAATTGAACAAGGAGGATGATTTTCCATTGGAGTGTCCACATAAGGATTGAACCCCATTATAGGAATCTCTTCCAAACTATCAAAAGTTCCGAGGAAAATCAAATGGTCAACTCTGTCTTCATAGGATTCTCCAAGACCTATCAAAAGACCAGAAGATAATCCAATACCTGCGTCAGACACCATCTGACAAATGTTTATACGGTCAGATAACTTCTCACCAGGCTTTACAAAATTGAAAACATCCTCATTGATTGTTTCCAAATTGCAGCAAACGGTATCAGCATTGCATTTCTTCAATTCATCAACAGCTTCCTGGGTTAGGTCAGCCCCTACATTGACTAAGATCTCTAATGAAGTTTCTCCCTTTACGATTCTTGCAGCATTGACTGCCTGCTTGCCTTTATAACCATGACCACCGGAACAGCTTATTCTAGGAATGCCTGATCTTTCAACGCATTTAGCTGCTGCCCTTATCTCTTCATCAGACTTATAGAATGCATCATAATAACCGATTGATGAAGTTTTAGCAGCAAACCCACAGTATTTGCATCTTGGCTGAACTTGACATTTATTTGTAAGATGAATAGTGGAAGTCAATTTAATTACATCAGAGCATTCATTGCGAATTTCACAAGCAACATTGCATAATTTCCTTAAATTCTCTTCATCATCTATTTCAAACAATTGAATTAATTCATTTTTGCTTAATTTTTCTCTATTTTTAGCTTTTTCTAAGATAGATTCTATCAAGTTAACACCTTACTAACTATGAATAAACAAATAATTATTTAATAATAATTAGATTAACATTTCACAAATTCATTCAATAAGCTCTATAAAATATTAATCTGATTATATTAAACAGAATAATAAAAAATATAAAAACTTATGAATAATTATAATAGAATCATCTTATTTTTTTAATAGAATTACTAAAAAAACAATAAATCTTAAATTATTTTTCTATAAATCCTATAAAAAATAATAATAAATAAATAATAATATTGACAAATATTTATTCATTAGATAATTTGTTATTATAATTCTCATGAGTTTTCTTTTGAATAAATAATAACTTATTATTTAATGCAGACTAAAGAATTAAATTAATAGCATTAACCCCAAAATTCACAAAAAAGATTAATGTCTATTAAATTTAATTTCTTTAGTTTTTGGTAGCTAAAATTTCTCTAAAGAGCAATTTCAACCATTATAACTAATAAAGTTATAATTCTTATTTTAATCTTCTACAAGACTAAATAATTATTTAATCCTTTAAAGACCAAACTACTTTTTTTAATCTTTTAGACCAAACTCACTTATTTGGATCTTTTTTCTAAAGATTCTAAGATAGTAGGTACAATTTCAGATAATGGACCGAAGTTCATGGAGTCAGCGGTACCTAATAATGCACCAGGGTTTAATGCGTCATCCATTTTGTCAATACCTTCATCAGCCATTAATTTGGTTACGTTAGTTAATGCTTCGTTAGCCATCATTTGTGCAAATCCTGCTGGTGCACCTAAGATTTGGGTTACAGTGTCTCTGTAAGATAAAAGACCAGCGTAGGTAATTGCAGTTACAGCGGAACACATGTCACATACAGGACCTACCATGTTTGCAGGTAAGGTGAATGCGGATCCTCTTGCTTTAGTACCTAAATCTTTTAAGGTTTCAATAGCTGCAGCGTCAGCAAATCCTTCTGCAATGTAAACTTGACCTTTCATTTCAGGTACTGCACCTGGGTGGTAGGAAGCTACATTTACGTTTTTACCTAAGTCTTCAAAGATTTTGTTTAAGCTAGGAGTTGGAATAGTACATGCGTGGGTTACGATAGCACCGTCTTTAATTACATCAGCGAATTTTTCGATGATTGCAGGTTGCATACCTCCTTCTGGTAACCAGGTCATGATCCAGTCAGCGTCAGCTACTGCTTCACGGTCATCAGTTGTACATTTCATACCTAAGTCTTCTGGGTGAGTGAAGTGAATAGCACCACCAGCTGGTTTAGGTACAGTTTCAGCTAATTCTCCTACTTTTGCTCTGATTGCAGGCATTACATCTTCAGGAGTTCCTGCTTTGTGTGCAGCAATTACATCTGCGTAATCGAAGTCTTCTACTACAGTAAATTCACCGTCAAATACAGGGTCTGCTACAACAACTTCGTCTACACCTGCTAATTCTAATAATTCAGCACCCATTTCAATAGTAGAGTGGGTCATGGAAATGTTTTCTTTACCGGTTGCTTCTGCTACTTCACATGCTCTAGAGAAATTTGTAATTCCACTAGCTGCGTGAGTTCTGTAACAGCCAGCACCTAAAATTGCTACTTTCATTTTTAAATATCTCCTTTATATTTTACCACTTTGTGAAAAAATTTTAATCTTATGATCGTATCACAAATCTATCATGGGATTAAACTTTGATTTAATTAGGGAAAATATATGAAATCATGATGAACACGATTAACTATTTAAAAGTTTAAAAAGCCCATTAAAAACTATTAATC
>JAGCBE010000366.1 GCA_017652345.1 Methanobrevibacter sp. | reverse complement strand
TTCGCTTCCGGCAAACACTAAATATATGAATAAAAGAAGATTGATGCAAAAGATAAAGAAAGCAGGTGAAATCAATAATGGCTAATAAATATTATGATATAAGAGAAGATTTAAAAGCTTTTCCCGATGCATGGTGTTATTTAATATGGTCGGCGCGTGGTCCGGGCAAAACATATAGTACGCTTCGCATGATGATTGAAGATAAGAAAAAGTTTGTTTTTCTTAAAAGAACAAAAGATGATATTGATTTATTATGCGCACATAAAAAGGGCGTAACTTTTGATTTATCGCCTTTTGTACCCTTGAATCGTGATTTTGGATGGGATATAAAAGCACAAAAGATTCAAAAAGGAATTGGCGGTTTTTATCACTCAAACGAAGAAGGCGAACCGACAGGCGCACCGGTTGGATATGTTGTTGCATTATCAGCTGCATCAGATGTTAAAGGTTTTGATTTATCAGAAGCAGACTTCCTTATATTTGATGAATTTATCCCAAAATCATATGAAGTTGTTAAAAGAAATGAAGGTGATGCACTTCTTGATATTTATATGACTATTTCAAGAGATAGAATCAAGCGTGGCAGGGGAGAATTAAAATTAATTTGTCTTGCCAATGCAACAAGTATTAATAACCCAACATTTAATATTTTGGATATAACTGATGTTGCTGCTGATATGGATCTAAGAAACACACCCATTGTATATCAGGAAGAAAGAAAAATATTTCTTCATAAAATTTATATGCCCGATGCACCGGATGAAGAAAAAAGCGGAATTGAAATTGCGATGAAAGGAACCGCATGGCATGATATGTCTTTTTCAGGTTCGTTTGCATATGATGATTTTTCAGCTGTAAAACATCAGCGCATGAAGAATTATAAACCTATTGTTTCATATATTTATAAGAAGAAACAGGTTTTCATTTATCAAAAAGATGGGTATTATTATGCAAATTATTCAAAAAACAATTCATGCCCTGTTTACAATTTATCAAGAGAAAACGAACAGAAAAAATTCTTTTATGATTATATCGTTGATTTGCGTGAAGCCTGCATTGAAGATAGAATGCTTTTTTCACATTATACAATGTATGATTTAATCATTAATTATAAGAAAATATTCAAAATATAATAAAATATTCGTATTACGAATAAATTATTCAATATTGAATAAAGAAAGGGATATTATGAAATTAGAAGAATATGAAATAATAAGACCATGTGGTGATTTTCCGTATGATGATTTTGCCCTTGGAAGAATAAAAGAAACTCATGAACTTGTTGTGATTTATGCTTATGATGGCGGATATGATTATGTTTCATGGTCCATAAATGATTTATTTGATATTGATCAAGAAAAATTATATCAACAATATCTTGATGCATTAGGCAGATATATAACATCAACCCGACCTTATAGGGATAATTTTCCATTTCCAAAATAATTTTTAAAAAGTTGGTATACCTACTTTACAAACAATAAAAAGTTTGGTATACTCATTTTTAAGAAAAGCGGAAAGGAAGGTTTCAAATATGAGATTAGAAAACACCGACAGATTTAGAAACAGAATGTGTGAAGTTGTATTTAAAAATAACACAGCTATAATTGGAAGAATTTTATGTTTTCCAAATTGTTCTGAAAAATACAACTATCACAAACCAGGATGGTTTGTTTCGGAAAAAGGCAAAATTGAAGATACTGAAATTCATTTCAAAGATATAAGTGAAATTCATGTATTATATTAGAGAAAGGAAGTGATGCAAATTGAAATATATTATATGTTTCAAATTAAAGCGAAGAAACGCAAGGCGAAAAGAATTGATGCGTTTTGATGAAGAAAATGAAGTTTTTGCTAAAAATCATTTTAGATATATTGTCAAAACAAAAGGTGATATTAATAAAATGAATTATGAACTTCTAACCGGTGATTGGAAGCATATATGCTTCTTTGATAAAGAATTTTTGGGAAAGGATGAATAGGATGGATAAGTGTTTTAATATGAACTTTAGACAAGGGTTCAGAATCGAAATGGTTAACTTCATGGAAGAATTGCAGCAGGAATATGAAAGAGAGTTGGATGCAACGATCCAATGTTATACAGATTATGATAATGTTTCAGCTGAATGCTACAATGATAACCTGATCATGAACGGTAAATTGGTGATGCTTGAAAAGACAGGCTTTATCAATGAAGATGAATTGGCTGCATTGCTTGAAAAAGCATCAGAAATAAGAATTAACAAATTAGAAGAATTAGAAAAGGAAGGTAAAAAAGATGGCAGCAAAGAAGAATAACACATCAAAGAGCAACGGATTCAAGGAATTTGAATCAAAAGGAAATAACTTTAATTATTCGGGAAGAATTTACACCGATAAGAAGAGAGAAGCAGGGAAACTCACAATTTATCCTATCAGCCTTTGCATCAATGGACTTATCACAATTAAAGGTTGTTCATATTATGAAACATCCAATAATTGCTGGGTTGGTGGTCCTCAGTACAAATCAGGCGATGAATACAAAGATTATTTGTACATCGACAAAGAAAATAACGCTGATATGGATAAGGTTGCAGAAGTTATATCAGGTATTATCGAAGATTGAAGTGTCGAACCCAAATGTCCTTATATTGATAAGTGCATCACCTATGGAATAGGATGTCAAGGCTTAAATTGGTGGTGCAATCAAAAAGGGATCGGAAATCCCGATGAAGATTTTATGTCAATTAATGAATCTTTGGAAATGCCTTTTTAGTCCACAGTTAACAATTTAATATCGAAAAAGAAAAGGCACCTGAAATCAGGTGCTTTTTCTTTGAAGGTTTCATTTGTATTTTGGAAAGCAGAAATGCTGAAGCTTATAAAATTAGTATACTTAATTTATTTACAAAAGTAAAGTTGTTTGTTATATTTAAAATAGAAAGGAAGGTAGAAAATATGTTTTCAGATTTAACAGATAATACAATTTTATCACCCTGCTTTGGTGAAAGAGATGGTGAAAAGATAACTAAAATTACAATTCATCATGCAGCCGGCATTCTTTCAGGTGAAAACCTTGCAAGAATCTTTTCGGTTCCCCGAAGAAGTGCTTCCTGCAATTATGCAATTGGTAAAGATGGTGAAATAGTTGGTGTGGTACCGGAAGAAAAGAGAAGCTTTTGTTCGGGATCCCGATGGAATGATTCAAGAGCTATTACAATAGAAGTTTCGAATTCAACAGGCAAACCTAATTGGGAAGTATCTGATGCTGTAATTGATTCTTTGGTTAAACTTTGTGCTGATATTTGTAGAAGATATTGCATTGTACCTTATTTTAATGGAACAAAAGATGCATCAATGACACTTCATTATATGTTTCAGGCAACAGAATGTCCGGGACCATATATCAAAAAGAATCTTCCTATTATAATTGATATGATAAACAATGAACTTTGCATCAAAGAAGAAAAACCCAAAACTGAAAAACCAAAAACAGATAATTCATACAAGGTTAAAGTCACAGCTAATTGTTTAAATATAAGGAAAGAACCAACCGCGAAATCCAAAAAGGTTGGTGAAATAACAGATCATGGTGTATATACAATAGTTGAAGAAAAAGATGGTTGGGGCAAACTTAAATCCGGCGCAGGTTGGATTTCATTAAAATATGTAAAGAAGGTGTAAATATGGAAGCTTACAAAGAAAGATTTATAAAAGAATATACCGAACTATCAGAGCGTATTACAAAATTAGATAATATGATCAAGAAGTATGAAGAAGGTACATTGGATTTTACACCCGATTGTCCGCTTGATTTATTAATAAGGCAATCTTATTATATGGAACTTTATAGAAAAGTGCTTGAAAAACGTGCTTCATATGAACATATTAATATAAAGGGGGTATAAAATGGACGCAAACACAATAGCAACATTAATTTCAAGTTTAGGATTTCCGATTTGTATGGTTATATTTATGTGTTGGTTCATCGTTCGAACTATGGATTCACACAAAGAAGAAACGCTTAAATTAACCGAAGCGGTAAACAATAATACAATGGTTATCCAGCGTTTAGTTGATAAGATGGGGGATGATAAAGGATGAAATTACATTATTGGACAGGATTTTCAAAAAGGGATAATTCAACAAAAATCCCGACAGCCACAGCTACACAAATAGATGTTGTATGGAAAGAAGATACATCAATAGATACACCTTCAGTATTATTGAAGGGTAATGTATTAAACATTGACTATTGTTATATACCCGATTTCGGAAAATATTACAATGTCGGCGCACCTATTATTTTGACCAATGGTTTAACACAATATGATCTTGAAGAAGATGTATTGGCAACACATAAAACAGCTATTGGAAATACTGTTGCATATATTGCTTATTCTTCAACCGGATATGATGCAGATATTGTTGATACACGTTTACCTGTTAAAACAACAAAAACCTTTAGAAAACATGAATATACTGCAACAATTTTCGATGATGACGGATGTTATATATTAACTGTTGCAAATACTGTTGGTGGTGTTAATGGTTTTTGTACTTCATATGTATGTACAAAAGCAACAATTCAATCATGTGCTTCATATTTAATGTCATTGGATATTGATGATAGATTGATTAAATCAATTTACAATCCTTTTGATGCAATTATATCTTGTTTATGGTTGCCACTTGATGTAAATACAATTCAAACAACCTATTGTACAGGACCTGTCAGTGTTGTATTTGGTGATTTGGTTTGTGATGGGCATGAAATTACACCGGGTGTTTATGCACCTTCAATTGCATCATATGCTTTAACCAATCCTTATTATACAAATATAGGACTATTCACAACATTTACACCTGTTTATACAGACTTTAGAAAAGTACAGCCCTATACAACATATTCATTATTTATTCCTTTTTATGGTTTGATTGATTTGAATGCATCTGATGTTCAAAATGTTGTTGATAACTTAAATGTTTGTTATTCTATTGATATTGCAACAGGTGATATGTCTGTTGGTATAAATTGTTTGGCAATCCCCGGATGGTGTCAGACCATAACATGTAATATTGGTGTGAATTGCCCTATTGCTCAAACATCAACCAATACAACAGGCACACTTGCATCAATAGGCGGAACAGCCGGCGGTGTTGCAGGTGCTATTATTTCAGGTATAACAGGCAATGTTCCGGGTGCCATTGTTGGCGGAATGGGTGCATTGTTTTCAGCTGCAAATACAGCTTTGTCATATTCACAGCGTGGTTTATCAATTCGTGGCGGTGTCAATGGTCGCTCAATGATTCCATTAGGAAATGATTTTGTATTAATGGAATTTGCACAAGATACGGAAGATCCCGATAACGCAAATTATATTGCAAAATATGGCAGACCTGTTGGTGTAACTCATGCAATAAACAATCATTCGGGATATGTACAATGCGAAAATGCATCAATAGAAATAGCCGGTGATTTATGGGAAAGAACACAAATTAATACATATCTTAATGGTGGTTTTTATTATGAATAGATTCATATAATTATACCTCACTTTGGAATTGGACCTGCGCCAACAGGTCCTTTTTCTTTTGGACAACACAGGACAACATATGACAACACAGGACAACACAGGACAAATAAAATTAGTATACTTATTTATTGACTAATTCGGTCAATTATGATATATAATAAGTAAAGAGGCGGTGCAATAAGCGCCGGGTTGAATGCGTAGGCATGGCTGCTTGTCTAACCAACAAACAATGCACCGCCCATTTAAGAAAGGAAAGGTGAAAAGAATATGGCGAAAGATATTACATTAATTGAAAGGTTACAATTAATCAAAGCAGGTTATAACAAGAAAGAAATTAATGAAATGATTATGATGGCAGATCAGGAAACATCGGTTGCTGAAGAACCGGCAGAAAACACATCTAAAGGTGATGCGGAACCTGAACCGAAGAAGGTGGAAGATAAAACAATTCCTGCCGATGAAAACAAAGAAATGCTTGATTATAAAACACAGTTTGAGAAATTACAGGCTGAATATGAAGAAACGAAAAAGAAATTGGATGCTGCACAGCGTGCCAATATTTCTGCCGATGTTTCATCAAATAAGCCTAAAGTTTCAACAGCTGAAACAATCAACAATATTTTTAGAGAAATAATATCATAATGAAAGGATGGTAACAAAATATGGCACGTATTTTAACACCCGTTGATGCTTGTACATTAGTTCAGGCAATGGTTGAAGAAATGACAGGTCAGGCAGGTTCAATTCAAACTGTCGATTCTTCCAATTTCGTTTCTGTCGGTGAATCAATCCTTCGCGCAGGAACAGAAAATGTTCTTAATACTTTATCATTAGTATTAGGACGTACTTTCATGGCTGTCAGACCTTATAAGGCAAAGCTCATGATTATTAATGCAATGAATTCAGGACTTTATGCAAACAGAATGAGAAAGATTTCTTTCTATTCACGTCCTGCACAGAATTCGGGTGCATTTAACACAGTTGATAATACAGGTTCAACTCTTTATACTAACCTTGCAATGGGTTATGATAATGGTTCCAATGGTGGTGCATCACTTCCGACAATGTGGGAACAGAATGCGCCTGTACCCCTTGAATTCAATTTCGGCGGTGCATCGGTTTGGGATGATTCAACAACAGTTTATGAAGATCAGCTTCAGGTTGCTTTCAGAAGTCCTGAAGATTTTGCAACTTTTGTGAATGGTATCATGGTTGAAAAAGGAAATGATATTGAATCACAGAAAGAAGCATTCAACAGAATGACACTTCTTAACTACATGGCAGGTATCTATGACCTTAATGCTGTAAACGGTGCAGCACTTGATTTAACAGCTGCATATAATACAGATAGAGGTTTAAGTCCTGCTGTTACAACAGCACAGATTTTAGGCACACCTGCACTTTTGGAAGATTTTGTTAAATTCTTCGTTGAAACAGTAAAGGTTCTTTCTGATCAGCTTACACACAGAAGCATCAAATACCATTGGTCGCCTTCCAAAACTATCGGCGGTGTAACTTATGAAATTTTAAGACATACACCCAAAGACAAACAGAAGCTTATCCTTTATAAACCTTTCTGGATTCGTGCTGAATCAACAGTAATGCCTACAATTTTCAATCCTGAATATTTAAAGGTTGAAAACTTTGAAGGCGTTGATTATTGGCAGAATGAAAATACACCTATGGCGATTGATGTTACACCTTCAATCCCTGATACATCTGATCCTACATCACAGATTGCAGGTACAAATGTTGCGCTTGATAATGTTTTAGGTGTTCTTTATGATGAAGATGCCATCATGATTGATTATCAGCTTGATGCTGCATATTCTACACCTGTCGAAGCACGAAAACGTTATAGAAATATGTGGTGGCATTTCAAAAAGAATGCAATCAACGACTTTACCGAAAACGGAATTCTTCTCTATATGGGCTGATTCCTTTTCACTTTTCCCAATGCCGGGGTGAAAGCCCCGGCATATTTTAAAAGAAAGGGGTGCAATAATGGGCTATCTTCCATTAAATTATGAACAGATTAACCT
>JAGCBE010000365.1 GCA_017652345.1 Methanobrevibacter sp. | reverse complement strand
AGAAATACAAGCAATATGAGGTAAAATTGACTTGTCGCAGTAGTTATTACTTCGCAAAAGAAAAACACTCCACGAATGGAGTGTTATATTTAACTTAATTATTTTACAAAATACTTAAAATTAATCTTCCAGAAAAGTCTCTTCTTGCACCTGCAGGGAATGAACTCAAAGAAGCATTAATTAATAATCTTCCTCCATCTTTTGGGGTGTCATTAACTAATCTAAAAAAACTAATTGAAGCATAATCAAGAATGAATGTGTCTCCAGTTACAACAGAACTTCCAAGTTCATCTAAACTTTTTCCATCAACATCAATAATTTTTTTAGCAATAGGTTCTGGAAGTGTAAATTGGATTTCACTAAAGCCAACATTTGCGATTGCTTCTGCAGTTGTATTCTCTAAATATCCGTTAATTGCCACGATCAACAAATTTCCGATAAGTTGAAATTTACTAAAAGAAGAATGTGCAGTTATACCAGATTTGTTGGCTAAAACCAACTCGCCAATATCTAATTCCCAATTTGATTCAGTCTGTCGTAATGTTGTAGCAGTCAAATCTGAATTGACTTCAACATTTCCGTTAGAAACTAAACCATTTAGAGCAAGCCTTTTAATGCCTCCACTATCTTCATCTGTATAAAGTGGAACTCCATCAACTACAATGCTTTCATCAAAAGAAACAAGGCCATTTACAATATTGACCTTTTTAAGTAGTTCATCCAATTTTTCAATTGTTTCACTATCTATCATTCTTTTCATATTTTTTTCCTCCTAAATAAAGAAATTTTGTTTCTACTTAACCCAGAGAAACAATAAGAGGGGAAGAGAATAAAATGAATTTATTAAGCAGATTTTTTTCTGTAAATCTTGACAAAGGTATTACGAGAAATGAAAGCAGTATCTTCAGAGTGATAGAACAAGTTGAGATAATCGCCTGCACCATTGAAGTTCTCACGAACTGCTCTGTATGTGTTGTGTAAGCGTAAGCCTCTTCTATCTAAAAGGATAGCAAAGACATCAGTGTCATCTGAACCAAAGTCTTTAATGACTTTAACTTCGGCAGGAACGGCCACTTTTTGTTCGTGGAAAGCACCTGCAATGACATCAACATCAATAACAGGCATAACGCCTTGTTTGACAAGAAGAACAAGTCCTGAACTTGCTCCAAGGGTATTTCCGTTTAAAGAGTGCCCCTCGGAGATGTCTTGTGAAATTTCAACATCTTTCTTGACTGATTTGATGAATTCTTCGCCTGAAGCAGTGTCAGATGGAATTGAGACTTCTTCAACTAAATTAAGTGGAATTGCATAACCACCTGCTAAAACTTTTGCCCAAGTGTTAGTGTCAGAAGCAGAAGCAGTAATTGGTTTAACAACAACACCATAAATGGTTGGAGAACCACCCGAAATGTAATCGCCAACTGCAAAGGATTTGTTTGTTGCATAAGCCTCTGCGCCATCTTCAACATTGTCACACATTTCAATTAAGCGAGCGAGCATTTCTCTCTTAACGCCATAACGCCAAACTGCAACGCTATCATATAAGCGTTTAGTTTTCATTGAAATAAGTTCGGTGAATTGTTCTACAAAATGAACTGCTCTTTCAATGTCGTTGTTTCTAATTGTTGTAGGAATAACTTTTCTTCCTAAAGTGTAAGAATAAAAAGCAGGTCTATAAGTTGGGTCGTGTGGAGCAAGTGCACCTGTGCCATCTGCTTGATATTCTTCTGGAAGCATTAAGTCTTGTTGCCATTCTTCAATTGTTTTTCCAAAACTTAATTCTTCGCCCTCAAATTCTGCTAATTTATCAGTGAAAGAAGTGTCAAGTGTGAAAATCTTGGCAATTTTGTCAACTAATAAAGCAGTGTTGTCTCTTGTGACTTCAAATGTATCAATTGAAATTTTGTTTTCAACTATATAAGCAGAGACAATAGTTTTTAATTGTTCAAATGATAATTTCATAAATTTAATTTCCTCCTGTTATCATTTTTTAGTAAGAACGGAATTGGCAATTTCTTCAAGGCTTCTGCCTGTTGCCCCTCCAGTTTCATCTTTTGGCTCTTTAGAAGTGCCATAATTCATCACACTTTCAATGTATTTGTTTTTCATTTTGGCGTGATTTTCGACGAGAGTTTGATGTTGTTTATCAAGTTCGTTTATTTTCTCGTTGAGTGAAGTAAGTTTTGAAAGTTTTTCATCCGAGATGTTTTCCTCGGTCATTAAATTCTTGACTTCATCCCTAACTTCATTGAGTGTCTCTTTAAAACTCATTTTGTTTATTCCTCCTTATTTTTATCATCAAGAGGCTTTTTGAAAATTTCAATTGCCTCCTTGACTTCATCTTCTGTAATTTTACCATCTTTTTTGGCCTTTTTCCACCAAGTCCAAAGAGAGAGCAAAATTGATATAATTGTCGCAAGAATACCTAATCCAAGTTGGATGTATTTAAGCAATGCTTCTGCTTGAATACTTGCGAGCCATAATGCTACACCATCAAAGATGTAGTCAAATCTAAAATTTTTCATTAAAAGTTCGCCTCCTCAATAAATAATCTGTCAAATTCATTTAACCATTTTAGCCAAATCATAGAGTAATATTTTTCAATTTCTTCTAATTTAGACATAATGGTCATTGTGTCATATGTTTCAGTCTCTTCAAATTCATCAGTTCCCTCGGATGAAGATGAGCCTGTTGTTTTGTCTTTTGATAAATTAGAGACATATTGGTCTCCCTCAATATCTGCAACGACATCTGTGTTTTGTGGAGTATCATTGAAGAGAGAAATTCCATTGTTCTCATTTTCTCCAGATGAGGCAATTTCACGAGAACCCGAGCGAACTCTTGAAAGTTTATCAAGAAGTTTGTCTTTTTCCCCATCATAGAGAGAAAGTAGTTTTGAATACTTATCATAAGTGAAGTCAATAATCAAGAACAATTTTTTCAAGAACTTAATTGAGGCGTTTAATCTTTCAAGGTCGTTGTCTTTATCAATGGAGCAGACAAAGTGGTCTTTATAACGCAAATAAATCTTGTTATATAAGCCAAACATCAACTCCGTTGGTTCAAAGATTTCATCTTCTTTAACTAAAAACTTAAAGCCATAAGGATTTTGTCTATCTCCTGTGGAAAAGATAAGCCCACAAGCGTAGAGAATTTCAATGATGTCAACACTTGTTCTCGCAGGTGGCAACACTGCTCCACCAGTTTCGGAGATAATTCTTTCAAGAATATCTTCATAAGTGAGAATTGTTTTTGTTTCAAACATAAAATTATTCATCTTCTTCATCCTCGCTTTCGTTTTCTTCATTTTTAGCACTTACAGGGCTTGAAGTTGCTTCAACTGATATTTGATAGCCAAATACATTTCTTATTGCTTCACAGAAGTTTTCTAAACAAGCAATAAAATTGTCGCTATGGTCATTGATTAAGTCGTTGTTTGAGTTTACTTCATCAGTAATCAAGTGCTCTTTCTTCTCCATAATGCCTATGTTGTCAATGCCAAGATAAGTGAGAAGTTCATTTTCCAGTGCTTGCTTGTATGAGTAGAGTTTATCAATTTTATAGTCATTGCCAGTGGCAAGAACTTTGAGAGCCTCTATTTCACTTGCAGAAAGATAAAGAACATCATCATCTGTCATAATCTTGTCGAACAATGCTTTCATCTTGCTTTCATTTTCGGGAGTAGTTGCAATAAGCCATGGAACTTTATGAGATTTAAGTTGTTGGCGAATTGTCATTTCAGTGTCCACTATCTTCTGAACATAAAACTCCACGACTGAACGCACTGACTTTTTAGAGCGTTGAGCAAACCCAATAACAACATCCTTATTAACAACTTGTGGAGTGGTTGGAATAAACTTCGCACCACGCACATTGATTAAATTAACTTGAATAGGCCAGTCATAAATATCAAAAGTAAATGGAGCAAAAGGACAGAAAGCAATTAGTCCGTTTGGATATTGGTTGACATTTGTCGGAACTTCTCCCTCTTCAAGTTTTGTGCCCTCAACAATGAAAGAGGCAATTTTCCCCTCTGCCCATAGTTTACGCAAAATGTATTCTTGTTGTCTTGGAGTAATTCCATTGAATTTATATGCTCCCATAAATAAGTTGTAAAACTTTTGGATATAGAATTGATAAGCAAGACTTCTCTCAAAACATCCTTGTGTTTTCCAACTTGCTAACGAATTGTATTTTTTAGACATAATTTATTTCTCCTTTAATAGTCAAAGTTTTCCCAGTTTTCATAAATTTGTTCAAAATCCCATCCAGTTGCGTGATATGGTGGTTCTAAAGTATTGCAGTCATAATGATGTAAGAAAGTAATTCCATCTTTGAACTTGTTTCTTAATTCTTCAATAATCTCTTTTGGAGTGTTTGGAGTTTTATCAAAGATAACATCTGCTTGAACAAAATTGAAGAATTGTCTTGAACGATAATCAGGAACACCTTGGAAACCTGCAACATATCCACAATAGTAGAAAATATCGGCAAGAGCCTTTTTCATCTTTGGACTGACTTCATACTTAACAAGTTTTGCTTTGTTGTCGTTTGTGTATTCAGTCATTAAGTCAACATCATCTGCACCTGCAACAGATAAGCCTTGCATTTCTGCACTTCTTAACTTCTCGGCAATGTTTTGGTCGGCTTGTGCAGTATTTATAGCAGTTCTTGTGAATTGAGTGACTGCACTTATACCAAGACCAATAGCACCTGCAACACCAAAGCCACCAGTGGCCACAGAAGAAACTGCAGAAGCAACTGCCCCAACAAGAGACAAAGACCCCCCAATAATATTAGAGGCGAGTTGTCTGTTTCTTGTCTTAATATCAAAGTTGTAGCCTGTGCGAATATAATTCATATAAGCACTATTGAAAATAGGAACTTCATTATTTCGTGCTACATAAACAAATCCTGAATAGTCCTGATTATCTAATTTTAAACCAGTTGGAAATTGAGTAAATGGAAAGATAAACATAAACTTTGAGGACATTGTAAGTGTCACTGCAAAATCCATTGCAAAGGCTTGTGCTCCTCCATCACTTTCCATCAACTCGGCTTTGAAGTCAAAAGTGAAACTATCATACACGAATTTTTGAACGAAATAATCAGAGTGAAGCAACTTTGTTTCAAATTGGTCATCTCTTGGAACTCTTACAGATAAATTTGAAAGTGTATCTCCAACTAAAATGTCATAAGGATTTCCATCTTCAAAGTCCTCACTTTCTAAAAACATTGAATTTCTTAATGCGTTCACATCTATTCCTAAATAACGGAGCATATTTGGGAAGTTTTCAATGTTTGTTTCATATACCCATCCAGTTGGAAGAGAAACGAGAACTCCCTCACTATCAAAGTCAAAAGCGACAGGTCTATAAGGCAGTTTGACAATTTTCAATAGTCTCGGGTCTGTTCTGTCAATATCAGTAATTGCTCCAATTTTCCCAAGAATATTGTTTGCGTTCATTTTACTCATTGGGTGGTATGTAATGACATTCTCTGGAGTTAAGTCTGCATAAGGAGTTAATCCCCCGAATTGTCTTGCAACTCTTACATTTTGGAAATAGAAATTATCAAATTCTTTTGCAGATATACCAGTAATTTTATAAGTTATAGAAGCGATAAAGCCACGAGGAGTAATTTCGCCAAAAGCACAGGTTTTTCTTCCTAATAAAATGGCTTGACTTGAACTTGTAATTTCCCAGTCAACATTTGTAGTTTCATTTCTTGACACCCACCTTTTAAAGTGAACACTTGCTCCAACATTGGAAGTCAAATCTCCACCATAAATGATAATTGTGTCACCTGCGTAATTGCTATCTAAATCCCGCCAAGTAATATTGCCAGAATAACCACTGGCATATTTAACATCAATATCCATTTCGCCATCTGCACATAAATAAATATTAACTGCAGGATTTGGATTTTCTTCACTTTCAATAGTGTCACTTCTATAAATCAAATAGAAAGAACCAAGGACAAAATCTGTATAGTCAACAATTTCATAAAGTGTTTTCTCTTTTGTCTTAAATAAGACTGGATTTATACCCTCGGAGTATAAGTCAATAACAGGAAGAAAAAGTTCGGGAGATGTTCCTTGTTTCCAACGATTTTTATGTTGTCTTAAAATGGTCGTTTTTGGAGAAATAATCAATTGCTCTGGAATATTTCCTGCAATGTATTCAGTAAGTAAAGTATTGACTACATCCATCTTTAGAGTTAATTCAATACAAGTTTCACTAATCCATTTTTTATCAGTAATGAAATAATAGACAATTTTTCCTCTATCCAAAATCGGTGATGGATGTGTTGGGTCTTTAATCCTTGCATAATTCAAATTTAAAACGGACTGCATTTCTAAAGCACCCTGTGTAAAATTAAATTTGTATTTAACTTCAAGAGCGTGTTTGAAATATTGAGCAATTCCCGAATATATTTCGCTTGGGTCAAAACTAGAAAGATAAACTTCAATATCATCAACTTTAAAATTCTTGTCGGGAACAATTTTGCAATTATTATATAATGTGATTTGAGATGTCATAAGTTGTAATAAATCTCCTCTATAAGATAATAGCAGTCAATAGACTGGAAAGCAACAAGTCTCCTACGCATAGCATTTTTGAATTTATTGAACTTATTTCGCTCTTCTTTTGATAAAAGTTCAGTGCCTGCAATTAACTCTTTAAAGTCAAAGCAATAAGCAACTCTTCTTGAAGAAATGTCCTTTTGTGTTAAGAACTGGCAAAAGTAAATGTCTGCGTGGTCTATCCAATAGTTATTTTGGAATACGCCAATAAACTTGTTTTCACTCTTAAAAACAAATTGAAGATGATAATTTTGTGGAAGTTTAGCAAGTTTGATGTTTTTATCAAGAACTGCTTTTCCCTCCAACGCATAAGCACAATATTCAGGATCAAATTGATAAGCAGGATTTTCTTTCAAAATCTTTGCTTTGAGTTCATCAAGCATTTTGTAATAATCAACAACAAAAGTCTCTCCCACGAACATTTTGCCAAATATCAATTTTGATGGAACAATTCCAAGCCACACAAAATATGGATTATACAATGAATAAGGATTTCCAAGAAAATAAGCCTTTAAGGGTTTACTTTGGTCAAATCTATCTCTTTTATTGGTTGTGTAAAGTTCTTTGAATTTCATAGCCTCATCTGGCAAATATCTTTCATTTTGTCTTGGGTTGATAATGAATTCATCAAATTCAATGCAACGAACATTGTGAAGAATTGTTTGCTTGATTTTTCTTAATGAGATAGAGAGCGCTTCAATACGCAAAAAGAGTTTGCCATTTATCTTTAAGTCAACAATTCCATCACGCACACTCGCTTTTGTATATTCAAATAAGACTTTATCATCTGTAAATTTATTAAGAATTACATCTTGAATTGTAGTGATTAAGCCCTCTGTAATTTCAACGATATTTCTCACAAGATAAAGCAAAGGAGCGAAATCCTTTTTCCAAGCAAAGTAGTGTTTTGTAAGCATAAACATTGTGGACTTGCCCGGCTCACGAGCAGAAATGACAAAATTATAAGGCTTGTCGTGGCCATCTATTGCTCTGAAACTATAATGCAAATTATCTAATTCCATACACTTATTATAAATAAATAAAAAATTTTTTCAAATTTTCTTGCAAAGTGCGTGACTTCGTGCGATACTATTATTGACCAAGGGGTCAAGGAGAATAAAAAATGACACAACAAAGATTAGAAAAAACAATTCAAGCAGTTAGAAAACTTTATAATTGCAACGAAAACACTTTAATTCAAGCAGTATTTGAGAACATTTATGACAAGACAGATGTTGTTGTCTTATTCCAAAATACAAGAGAATACAAAAGTTATTTATCAGGCAAGATGACCAAAGGCAAATTTGATGAATATGTTCATATAAATAATAGATATGTTTGGGGTTTAAGAGTTGGTTATTTCTGTGGAGTAAAAGAAGAAATTAAGCGTTTTGAAAGTCTTAAACAATATAGAAGAATTTATTAAGGAGGATAAAAATGGGAAAAGGCTATTACAAACTTGACAAGTGGGCAGAGGACAACGGAATTACTCTCAAAATGGAGATTTCGTTCTTCTCTACCGAAGATGGCAAGAAAATGCAACTTTGCTCTTGCACTATCTATAATGGTTGTAAATCAATTGATTACGCCTATGTCGTAGGACAAACCACTTTAGATGATGTAATCAAAGAGTTTCTTGATAATCAAGACTAATAAGAGCAGTGAGGCGATAACACTTAAAACACCATCTTAAAAAGGAGAAGAAAGATGAAACTTACAAACGAAATGAAAATTGAAAATGTAAAATCAACAATTAAGTTGTGCGAAGATTTAGCCAAACAAAACAGGGCTGATGGGAAATACTGGGAAGAGAGAGGGTACGATTTATTAAAGGCGTTCTATGATGGAAAAGCCCAGTCCTATGAACTTGTAGCAGATTGGCTTACTGACAATGTGAGGGATGAGTTATGAAACGATACTTTAAATTTAAGAACAACAAGCACTCTGTAATTATGGAACTATTATCCATTGACCAACTCACAGGAGAGTGCCAACTAAAAAATAGAGATTATCCAGTCTATTATCAAGCATTATACAAAGATTTGGAGTATGTTGAAGATGAAACAAGCAAATAAAATGCAACGAAATGACCGAGTTTGTCAGAGTTGTTATTGGTGGAACTTCAAAGACAAAGTTTGTGAAAAGAAATATTTTGAGTGCGAAAGGCGTAAAAAATGAATATCTTCTATGAAACACTACTACGAAATGACATCTTTCCCGATAATGAAGAATACATTGACATTGTTATGGAGATGTATGAGAAAGATGAAAAACAAAGGCATTACATAATGCTTGTGCTTGAAGATTACATCCACGGAGGAAGTAAATTCACTGCGTATAAGTATTTAAGGCAATGGGTCATTCTTCCGTTCAAAAGATGGGCAAAAAAGAGCGAGCATTTAGATGAAGAATTCAAGGAGAAAATGAGATGAAACACAAATGTGTTAATTGCGAAAACTTGTCATGTCCATTTTCTAAATTTTGGATTTGGAAAGGAAAAGAAATAAAAAAAGTCAGAACACGATTTAATAATTGCGATTTCTTTATGGAGAATTTTTATAAAAAGAAAGGAGGGAGATGAAATGATTAGCGAGAACAAGGCAAGAATTGACATTTCGCTTAATAAGAATAGTGTTCAAATTATAGACACTTTCTGTAAAGCAATTGGAAAGTCAAAATCCGAGTTTATTGAAGAGGTTTGTTTAACCTTTATCGGAGATGTTGTCAGACATCAAAAAGAAATGCAAAAAGAAAAGAAAGGACAAGCATAATGAGTAAAAAAGCAAAAATAAGAAAAGAGCCAATTGTGAACCCTAAATGCGTTGATAGGAGACACAATTGCAATTGGTATTGTGAAGATGGAACTTGCAAATTATTAAATGCAGAGAATAAGAAATGCACTTTCTTCAAAACTTTTATTCAAGTCGCAGTCATTGAAGCAGGAAGAAAAAAGAGAAAAGCGTATGAACTCCGTTAATATCATAGGGCGCATTGCTTCCGAGCCATTAAAATTCCCAATTGACAAATTTAATAAAAATGTTGTTCGCTTCGCCCTTGCCTTTGATAACAGGACAAGAAAAACGGATGGAGTGAAAGACACATACTTCATTGAGTGCGAGAGTTGGGATAAA
This sequence comes from Methanobrevibacter sp., assembly GCA_017652345.1. The sequence goes on along the minus strand of JAGCBE010000365.1, from coordinate 3,054 downwards.
GTCGCAGACAGGATTTATGAAGTCTGTAAAAAGGGAGACAAAGTTGGTCTTTCGGGTCACTTGGAGCAGGCCAAATATACTCGCAAAGATGGTTCAAAAGCGAGTATGATTAAATTAGTCGTTAGTGGCGTTGAATTCTTGTCAGAGAAACGCAAACAGGAAGAAGAGCCAAAGCTTGTGTTTAGTGAAGATGATGAACTCACTTATGAAGAAATAGAAGATGACACGCTTCCATTTTAACTGTTATAATCAAATTAAGTCGGAGATACTGAACAACTTTAATTAAAAGCCATAGATAGTAGAGTGGATAGAGGGCATTAGTTTGCACCACCTATGGCTCGGATGTCGCAAGACTACTCTGCCGAATTATTAAAGCAGTATCTCCCACTTTTATTAGAGGATAAAAATATGAATTTAACCATATTAGAAATTATTAAAGAATTAGAAAGCCAAGCGCATAAAATTGAATATACAAAGAGACAAGATGGTGGCTATATTATCAGAAAAATTGATGGCCAACATTTCTCGGGAAAAACTGGCAATGCTTTCGCTCGTAGGATGGTTGGAGCAACTCTTTCACAGGCAAGACAAGTGCAACTTGCACGAATTAGAACGCCTAAAGGAACGAGAGCCAAGAAACTCCAAGAAGTGCCTGATGAAGTCAAGCGTGCTCTTCGTAAGGTTCAAAGAAGTTGGAGAAAGAAACATCCCGACATAAGAGGCACTGCTTCAATGAAAAATGTCAGATGGTATTTGAGAACTTATGGAACGGAGGCAACACTCCAGTCGTTAGATAAGTCTTACAGATACTCACAAGGCTACGCATACATTGACAATGTTCTTCACTTAATCAATAGAATTCAAAATGACTTATCAATTGAGTATGATGAAGATATGGAGCGAGTTGTATCGCTTATTGAAAACAAATTGATGGTATTCAGAGAAGAGTGGATTTCTCACTGCTATGAGGCAGTTTATGAGTGGGAAAAAGGCTCAATTACAGGCCAAGAGTGTGCAAGAAGAATAAAAGCAATTATTTCATAAATTAGAAATTAGTGATGTAAGTAGGGAGACATCAATGATACATAGAATAGGAAGAAAGAAACACAAAGTTTTCGCTTTTGACCTTGAAAGTCACAACGATAGCGAGAGCATAGCAAACAAGACAACAGGGATGTGGCTTGGTTGTTTTCTTGATGAAACTTCTAAAATTGATGACCCTACTTCCTACTTATATTCAATTGATGAATTATTGGAGAGATTAGAAAGAGAAAGCACTCCAGTAAGACATCACAACGAAAACATCCCAATTAAAAATGTAGCAGTCTATGTTTATAACTTCTCTTTTGAATGGTCATTTATACTTCCAGTGCTTATTCAAAAGGGCTTTAAGTTTAAGGAAAAAATAGACAAAGATGATGAATTTGTTTACAACTCCGTTTCTACAAAAACCTGTTCATCAGTTTGGTGTGCACAGATTAAATTCCATAAAAAGTCGGGAATAGTCAATTTTAGGGATTTAGCGAAGATTTTTGGAGGTGGCTTGGGGAAAGTAGCCAAAGCCTTTAATTTGCCTACGCAAAAAGGCGAAATTGATTACACGCTTAATCGCTTACATAATCACATAGTCACTAAAGAAGAGAAAGAATATTGCTTTAATGACACGAGAATTATTGTGGATATTCTGCAAGCAATGATAAACAAAGGAGATAAAGAATTCTTCAATGCAGTCTCTATGGCCACCTATTCAATGAAAAAGATGATGAAAATAGGCTTCCCAAGAGCGACAAAGCCATACAAAGAATTTAGAAAAATGTATCCCGAACTTGATGACAAAGAGACTGATTTTTTAAGAAAAGGCGTTGGTGGAGGCATTACTTATGCACCAAGTAGGTGGCAATTTAAGGACATTAAACACGACATTTTGCACATTGACGCTCATCAAATGCACCCATCACAAGCCTACTTCAAAATGTTCCCTTATGGCAAAGGAGAATACTTCACAGGCAAGCCTCCAATGGCCAAGATTTCTGCGTGTCGTATAAGAATTTCTTATGATGATGTCAGACTTCATTCTGTAATTTCTTTAATTGGTCAAGATTTTACACAAGATAGGGAGTTAGTTGTTTGGAATTTTGAAATTCCGACAATGAAAAAGGTTTATGTAAATCTTCAAATTGAGTATATAGATGGCTATGCTTATGATCAAAGGCCACTTCCTTGGCGTAAATATTATGCAGTTAACTATGATGAGCGAATAAAAGCCCGTTTGAAAAATGATGATTTTAATGTTTTGTATTACAAATTGCTTAACAACTCCAGTTATGGAAAGTTATTGGAGAAACCACATAATCAAGTCTATGCGAATATCATCAATGAAGAGGGGATTATTGATAGCGACATCTATGATAAACCACCTCAAGAGTTAGAACTTAACGCAAAATACACCTACATACCTGTTGGAAGTTGTATTCCTGCTTATTCAAGAGTTATGCTCATAGAGACTGCTTTGCTCTTTGGTTGGGAGAAAATCCTATACTTTGATACAGATAGCATATTTGTGCTTAAAGACTACCAAACAATGAAAGTTTGGAACGAGCAAATCTCTCACATTGACTATTTAGGTGGTTGGGCTTTAGAAGAAACACTTTCAAGAGCACAATTTACAGCCCCAAAGAGATACAAAACAGAAGCCTTTGGTAAAACTACCATTAAAGCAGGTGGAATTAACTTCAATAAGTTTAAAGAGCAAAAGGTGGATGACTTGCTTACTAAAGAGGCGAGAATTGTATCTGATGAAGAAAGAGATGAAATGATAGATAAATATCAAATCCCTTATGATGAAATAAATATCATTTCTTCTAAATTCAAAGTGCAGAGAGCCTTTAGATGTAAAGGTGGCACTCTAATTGTCTTTCAAGAGAAAGAAATGGGCATACAGAAGAAGTATGAAAACATCTACAAGAACAATGTTGTAAATGCGTGAACGCAAATGTAAAATGTTGGTGTGAGTTTCTCATTAAAACTTACAACTCCTTTACACAGGCACTTGTT
>JAGCBE010000005.1 GCA_017652345.1 Methanobrevibacter sp. | reverse complement strand
GAAATGACCATATCCTTAATAATTTCATCGTAATCTTCAGTGTAAGACCATAAACTGATTACACTAATACCATATGCTAAATCAGCAGAATCTAAAACAATAGTGTTGTCCTTAATAGCTACATTGTATGGGGAAGATGCCCATGGATCATTAAAGAATCCCCAAGAGTCAGCAACTTGCATAGCATAATTAGAAACACTAGGATTAGTGGTTTTTACATTGATGTTGTTGCCTTCAATAACTGAATCAATTATTGAATCTAAGTACATAGCTTCAGCCATACCGGATTGAGCGGTAGATTCTATATCAAAGGTATTTTCTGCTATATAGAAATTTTTAGCATTTCCATCACCGAAAGTATACCAGTCAAGATAATAGGTTAAGTCAAGTCCATAAGTATAACTAGCAGCTGAAGTCATTTTAATTTCATTGCCTACAATGGTAACATCTTCAACTAAACCTTTAGTCATGATAGCAATAGCATTATCAGTGTAAGTGTCATCATAAGTTAAGTCAAAATTGTTTCTAGCAATTGCAACGTTCTTAGCATGTTGGTTAACAACAATAGCATTTTTATTGGTGTTAACGAAAGTTATGCCTGAAATTTGAACGGTATTGATTTGACCAATAGCTCCGCCACCAATGGTAATGGTACCGTTGTTGATTATACCTGCACCTTCTTTACCTTGGATGTAAACATTTTGGCCAGAAACAATTTTTATGTCTTTATTGGTTAAAGTACCAACGTTTAAATAGTAATTTCCATCAGCACTTAACGCATCAGTAGCAGAACCGTCTTCATTGAAGTATGTGGAATAGGTATCATCATCAAGATCATATTCCGCTGTATCATCTGGACCGCTACTGTCATCGCCAACAGTCTCATCTGCAGTGTCTGCAGTACTCAAATCATCTGCAGTGTCTGTAACTTCGACAGATTCCTGAATGTCCCCATCTGCGACAGCGACAATTCCAGCATCGTCTACAGACTCTGCACTTACAGCCCCAATAGCTAATATTGAAACCAATAAAATAGCTAAAACGACTGTGAATTTATTAAGCTTCATAATATAAAACCTCTCTAAATTCGTAATACATATAATAATTTTCTAAAAATTCTTTTACAAAATAACCAAAATACTTGATAAATTTTGATTAATAATATATATTATTATAATTATTAAAAAGGTTTTCTATTATATTTTATAAAATATAAAACATATTTGAAATTAGCATATAATAAAAGTGAATTTAACAAATATTTTAAAAAATGTAAAGGAAAAATAAGAAAAAACAAATGAAAAGCGGAGAAAGGAAAACGGATAAGAGAATTAAAAAAGAGAATTAAAAAAGAAAGGATAAAAAACTATTTAATTTTAAGTTTAGCCTTTTTGCTGGTCTTCAAGTAGGTGCTGCCTCCAGCAAACTTAACTGTAAACTTATAGGTTTTCCTCTTGGATACCTTAACTTTTACAGTAGCGACACCTTTCTTATTTGTTTTTGCAGTGTATTTCTTGCCGTTTACAATGAAAGTCAATTTCTTTTTGGCAAGGGCTTTTCCACTTTTTGTCTTCAAGGTAGCTGTTAGTTTCTTGATCTTTTTAGATTTCTTGTAAGACCTGTTTTTGACAATTAATTTTGTAGGGACCTTTTTCACATAAACCTTAAAGGATTTGCTGATTGGACTGTAAACGCTATCTCCAGCATAGTTGACTGTTACAACATATGTCTTGGCAACAGTTAATTTGACTTTTACGGTAGCTACACCTTTTGAATTAGTGTAAGCACTATATGTCTTGCCGCTTACAATAAAGCTAATCTTCTTATTTTTAATTAGCTTTCCATTTGCATCCTTAAAAGTGGCTTTTAGATATTTAACGGCATTGACATAATAAGACTTATTTGGAGCGGTTAAACTTGCCTTTTGCTTATTTACAGTTACTTTTCCAGGGGCAAATGATGCGCTGTAATCACTATCTCCAAGGAAACTGATTAAAAGATTGTAAATTCCATAACTGTTAATGCTAACAGGAAGCTTTGCGACACCATTGGAATCTGTAAGAATGTCATGAATGGAATTGTTATATGAAATGTGAATCAGCCTATTGGACAATGGATTGTTGCTTTCATCCAAGAGTTTCACTTCAAAGTACTTTATGCTGTTTCCGTAAATGTCCTTATCCAAGGCAGTGAAAGTCAAATTCTTAGCTATAATGATTGTTTTGATTCCATTATTGAAATTGATCTCATTTGAACTTGAATCATTGAACAGGTAATATTCGACTTGGCTCATGCCTTCAATCAAATTGCTGTTTTCAATATTGACATTATTTATGGAAACAAAAATTGGCCTTTCTGAAATGGATTTCACAAGTGATATTGATTCTCCGTCAACGGCATCATTCCTCTTTTGGAAATCAGCGCCTTTTATATTGATAGTTGGATAGTCAATGCCAACCGGATTTGTTGAATTGCTGATTTTGGATAATGTAAATAGATCGTTATTGTCCAATATTACAGTCATGTTAATGAAATTCGCCGTATTCTTGCCAGAGACTATAAATAGAGGATTGTCATTGGAAACCAATGGATTGGAATTTGAATCAATGTTATCCAACAATCTGCCTCCAACTATGCTGACTGATTTATTGACAGTTATGGAATCCTTGATTGCATAAAGGCCATTTCCTAAATATATGGTGTCTCCATCCTTTGCACTGTCAATGGCACTTTGAATATCCTTTGTCGGATTGTCAGAATGAACGATGCTTACTAATGCATTGTTTTCATATATCTCATTGTCAGCGATATCAGGTCTTGACACCTTATTTAAATAAAGTCCAAATGCAGTATCTCCAATCACATCAATGCTGTTAGAGGATATCCTTGGATTAAGACTGTTGACCAAATTTATGCCATAGCTGAATCCATCTTCTCTGCTATTGGAAATTGAAATCTTGTTGTTTAGAACAGTTAAAGTATTTGTAATGTCATCATAGCTACTGAATCCTTCATTAAGTGCAGAAATAGCTGAAATGGAATTTGAATCTCCTGACAAGTTAAAAGCATTATTCAAGATTCTTATATTGGCAGCACTTTCATCTGACCCTATTAT
>JAGCBE010000040.1 GCA_017652345.1 Methanobrevibacter sp. | reverse complement strand
TTATTCCTTTGAACATCCTAATATAACTTGTAGCTTTTGTTTGTTTAGATTTGATTCTACTTCTGAAAAACATGCACTATTAGTTCCTTATAGCTTCATTCATTGTTTCAATGAAGAAATTAATCAAATTGTTGTTACTCCGGCTAAACAAAATAAACCAGCTTATTCATATACAGAATATAAAAAATTAATTAACCCTTCAAAAGATATTATCATTTCTGAAATTAATAATATTGTACTTCAATTCAAACATTTTATTGCAGATTGTAAATTGGCTTTAATTAATAAGGATTTCTAATATGACTACAGATGAATTTATCTCTCTTATGAAACCTTTCTCTAATTATATTACTGTTTCTTGGCTTGATAATGAAGATAAAAACAATATTTCTCTTACTTATAGAATGAATGATATTGATGGTCTTCATTGCTCATTCGTTATAGTTAAATACGATTTTATTGATAATACTTATACTCTATATACTCCTCATAAGTTTAAATATAAAACCTATTATGATGAATCTAATAACCATTATAAAGTCATTACACCAATAGATACTGATAATAAAACAGCTTTTTCTTATGCGAATTTTAAAATAATTAATAATCCAAGTGATAAAATTATTTTAAAAGAAGTTAGTAAATGTGTTAATTTTTTAAAAAGATTAATTGTTAAAAATAAAATGCTTTCAATTAATAATGATTTCAAAAAGTGATTAAGGATTGTTTGCAGTGACTTAGAAATTCAGGAAAGACTCTTAGTCCATAAAGGAACTTAAGAGTCTTTATAAGAATTGATGCAGTTGACTTTATCATTCTATCAGACCTTGAGGGACTTACAAACTAACTTATGGAACGGTCATCCTGTATTCCAGCTACATTTAGTTATGCCAATGACGGACTATATCTCAAAACGCTACTTTTGAGCATATCGTTGGTGATTACATCTTTTTCAATATAGAACACACCTCATTCTATGATGACTTGAGACATTGCCGATACTCACATTGGATTGCTGTTCGTTCCTGTAACCCAAGATTTCTATTTGGCAACAAATATAACAATTGATATAAACTTATCTGTTAGAAAGTATTTTTTGTTTGATTGAACTTTGATAAAAGTATTTGAAAGTACTTTACAGACCTGTACAGATAATGGAGTAACTGATATGAATATATTGGGAGTTTAAATAATGGCTTAAAATGAAAGTACTTGTAAAACAATAATATCTGTCAAATGTATTGGAAAATTTACAGCTGTTATTATATTGTTAATATGCTAATGCGATTAACTTTTAGAGACCATGATAAAAAAGTTGTCAGATATGCCAATAGTGTTGAAGAAGCATTTCATATTACTGAATCTATAATTGGAACACCTGCCAAGAACCCATACATTTCATTGGAAATTTCAAAGATTAATCCAAGTTCATATCATGAAGAAGAATTTACTCCTACTGAATATTCTGAGATAACTGTGGTATGGAATAAGATGGCGACCATTAGTAAACGAAAAGACGAAATGAAGAAGGATTTTGAATGAAAGATAAATTCGGATTTGATGTAGAATGTTATGAAACTATGAAAAGGTTTTTTGAGGATTTCTATAAAAGACATTATAGGAAAAAAATAACATATTCTGTTGTGTGCAAATATTATGATAATAGTATTTGGAGTGGTTGGAGAAAAACTGGAAATCCATTAATGGATGATGCATTTGAATATGTTATTGACAAAAAAGAAGCCAAAAATTTTACAAAAGAAACTTATGATAGAGCTTTGAATGAAATATACAAAGTTATAAAACAAAAAAAGGTTAATGAAAAATTGGAAGAACTAGAAAACGAATTTAAAAGATAACACTCAAACAAAAAAATCCAATCTAAATAATGTTAATAAAATTTTTCTATTTTTGAATAAAATTAGAGGATAATATGACTATACAGGAATTTAAAGAATTGGAAAAAACAGTTGAAGAAGAACTAAAAATGCCTGAAGGTTTGAGAGATGTTATTGATAAGAATAACTATCTTCCTACATTAATCCGGAAAGTACCAAAAGCTATTTGCTAACCAAACTTATATCGTAAAGAAACTAGAAATTGATGCGGCTGTCAAGTATGGTGAATTGGTAAAGTTCTATAAGTTCCAAGACAATTTCTCTTGGAGCAATGCTAAAGAAATTGATTCACAAATCAATGCCAATCCTGACTACTGTAAATTACTTCGTGAAATCAATGAACAGAAGTATTTCTTAAACTTCATTAGTGAAACTTTAAGTAACATGAAGAACTTAGGCTTCGTGATTAAAAATTTCATTGATTATAAGAAGATAACCACATCAAATATCTAATGCCAGTTGTATTCAATAGATTCGTAAAAACCAATTATGGTAAAGCAATGCCGTCTCTACCAGAACCATTAAATTCATTGTGGAACAATGAAAAATCCAAATGGATTTACTATTACAGTTGTCCCTGTTATTTCACAGAATTTCGTGGAACAGGACCAAGGGAAGGAAAATGTGTTGGTTATTACTTAAAGAGAAAAGACAATTCTTCCAATAATAGAATTGTTATGAACTTCTACATTTATCCAGATGATACATTTGAATCAGTTAAGATTACTATAATGGATTTCAATACTGATGATGATTATTTAAGATTGAACTACAAATTATCAGCTAACGATTTTAATGAAACTTTATTTAAAATATTTTATGAGATTAAAGACAAAAACCGAAAGCAAATGCCTGAGGCTTGTAAATATTTAGCCAAGTATATAAGAACACAATTGAAAAAAACTGCAATGGAAAAAGATTTTACAGTATAACTAGAATTAAAAAAGCGAATCATTTTTGAATGACGCTTTTTTTATTATATTTGAAAAATCAAAATAGAGGATATTAATGTTTGTTGATTTTAAGACATTGAAATTTAAGAATGTACTTAGTTATGGTAATAGTTGGACAGAATTGGATTTCCATAAAGGATTAAATCTAATAAAGGCACAAAACCGGAAGTGGTAAGTCAACCATTCTGGATGCCATTAATTTCTGTCTATTTGGTAAGCCATTTAGAAATATTAAAATGGCTAAACTTGTGAACAAATACAATGATAAAGATTTGGTTGTAAACATTGTATTTGATATTGGTAATGACGAATACGAAATCACTAGAGGTTTGAAACCAACTCTATTTGAACTAAAGAAAAATGGTCAAGTATTGGATAGTCTTAGTTCAAAGAAATTGAACCAAGAAGAAATTGACAAATTGCTTGGTATCAATGAAAGACTATTTAAGAATATTGTTGGTATTGCTGTAACAAATAACAAACCATTCTTGACCATGAGTATTGGTGACAAGCGAGCACTTATTGAGAGTATTTTCAATATTGATGTACTAAGTGAAATGGGAAAGGAAGTCAAGAAGAGAACAACTTCCGAAAAAAGTGAACAACGAATCAAATTAGCTGAAGCAACCAATTATCAAGAACGAATTGATGACAATAAAGCTACAGTTGAAAATATCAAAACACATATTGAGAAGTTTGAAGAAAATAGAAAACTTCAAATTGATAAGTTGGAAGTTGATATTAACAAGTTTGTTGAAAAAATCAATAAGAATGTTAAGAACATAAAACTTGGCAGATCAAAAATCAAGGAAATTGAGGGACAAGAGACATGTCCTAGTGACGAGGAATTTGCAAAACTAGCTTCAAATATTGGTGTAGCAGAACACGAAAAAGATACCATATTGAAGAAACTAAAACAGATTGGAAATAGTAACGAATGTCCTATTTGTGGTAGTGAATTATCTAAAGGTCATGCCAAGAAACATTTAACAAAACTTAAAGCCGATTTGAAGGTATTGGAAGAAGAAACAATACCACATTTGAAGGCATTGGAAGAACAATACAATGCACAGAAAGAAAAAGTCAAAAACAATAGACTTCTTATTACCCAGATATCTGATAAGGTAAAAGAAGAACTAATGAATAAGACTAACTATGAAAATACTATTGTTTCATTGAAAAACCAAATTGAAGAAGTAAAGAATCAAGTCTGTGAATTGTCGGTTGAATCGTACAATGATAAAATCACCCAATTGGAAAATGAATTGGTTGGTATTAAGGAAACTTTGGAAGAATTGACCCACAAGATTGATATTGATACACAATTGATTGAAATTCTAGGTGACGATGGATTGAGAGCATATTTCTTCTTGAAACTACTTCCAATATTGAACAATAAGATTAATCACTATTTGAAGAAATTTGAATTACCCATTACATTTGAATTTAATCAGTACATGGAAGAAACCATTAAGACTGGAAAATTTGAACAAGACTATAATCAGTTCAGTGGTGGTGAAAGATGTAGAATTGATATGGCAATTTTGTTGTCATTCTTTGACATTAGTAAAATCATTAGTAACTGGTCTTGTTCAATATTAATGGTTGATGAAGTATTGGATGCTGGTGTAGACCAATCTGGTATTGAACAATTCATTTCCACATTGTACAATATCGTATCTGAAGAAAACAAGGACCTTGGAATCTATTTGATTTCGCATAAACTATCAGACCTACAAGTTAATTTCAATGAAATTGTTGAAGTTGAAAAGAAATCATTATTCTCACAATTGAAGGTAAGATAATGAAGGTACTTGAAATATACGACTTCATTAAGAAGAAATATAACTTGATTGAAGAAGAACAAGCCTTCAATACAGTAGGACTTAGCATAGTTCGTGATGTAACTGTTTTGTATCTAGATAGAGAATTTAATAGAATCTATCTCTCAGACGATATCTTCTATTCAAAAGGTTGTAGACTAATATTAACACACTTTTCTGCAAACAGCGAATCAAAAGATGATGTTAATTCCATAACCGAAAAGATAGATTTACTAATGAAACAATATGAATTAGCTAGATTGGAAGAAAAGAAATATTTGGTTAAAATGAAGAAAAGAGAATTGTCTAAGGACTTTATATGATTACTATTAACGATGTGGATGTTGCTATCAATTCCATATTTCCAAAAGCATTGTATGACTTTGATGAAGCTGAAGAATGGATTGAACTTGAAATGGATGGTTATAAATCTACATATGAAAATGAAAAAACTAATTTGGTGTTGATTTATCATTATGGTACGGATAAAAATTTCTTTTCGTCAAACAGTCCTACTGTAGTGTATCTATTGGATAACTTTAGATGGGAACCTATTCCTGGTGGTCATTCAATGAAAGCTGTTGGATGTGATTTTATCAAAAGTCCTTGGTGTTGTACTTGGCGAAAAGTTGATACTGTAGAAGAATTGAATAAAGGTTTGAAAGAACTAAAGATTAAACTCAACAAATTAAATATGGAACAAGATTTTAAGGAATAAATTATTATATTTGTAATATGAAGTGTAAAATTTGTGATAAAGAATTTGAAAAGTTAAATGGATTTGGATTACATTTAAAATTTTCTCACAATTTAACTAATAAAGAATATTATGATAAGTATTTAAGAAAACCTGGTGAAGGAATTTGTCCAGTTTGTGGTAAGGAAACAACATTTAGAGCAAATTGGCTTTATTTAAAATTTTGTTCACATAAATGTGCTACTCAGAACGGTTCTTGGGATGAACAAAAATTTGGTATGACAAAATCTGATTTTTATAAAAATGTATATAAAACTCAAAAAGAATCAATACTTGATAAAACAAGTAAAACTTGCTTAGAAAAATACGGTGTAGAAAAATTCTCTCAATCAGATGTGTATAAAAATAAATATAAGAATACAATTAAATTAAAATATAATGTAGACCATTTTAGTAAAACTAAAGAATTTAAAGATAAATATAAATCAGCAATGTTAAATAATTGGGGTGTTGAACATTATAGTAAAACAAATACTTTTAAAGAACAAGTTTCAAAAAAGAACAAAGAATTTGATTCAAAATATAAAGAAGAACATGGATTAACTTTTCATGAAAAAATTGGGCTTGATAGAAAAAATGAATATTTAGAAAAGTTCAAAGACACAATTAAAAATTTTGTAATGGTTGAAAATATAGAAAATTTTAATATTTTTTATTGTGTTTGTAAAAAATGTTCAAATAAATTTTCAATGACTAAAAGAACTATTGAAAAAAGATTAAATAACAATATATCAATCTGTCCTAAATGTTTTCCATATAAAAATCTAATGGAATATGAATTATATACTTATATAACAACACTTTATAATAATTATATTGTTTATCATGATAGAAATAAATTAAATGGTAAAGAACTAGATATATACTTACCTGATTTAAAATTGACTTTTGAATTTGATGGTACATATTGGCATGCTGACCCAAGATTCTATAAATCAGATGATTTCATTGAAAAGAAAAAAATGTTTGCTAAAGCCATTTGGGAATATGATAAACAAAAAGATTTGTTATGCGAGCAAAATAATATTAGATTATATCGTATTACAGAATATGATTGGACAAATGACAATAAAAATGTTAAACAATTTATAAAGGATATTATATATGAAAGTAGCTCTAATAGCTGATACTCATTTCGGAACAAAAAAATCTGACAAAACCTTCCAAGATTCCCAATTACGATTTTTCAATGAACAGTTTGTACCTGAATTGAAAGAAAAGAACATAGATACTGTCATTGTTTGTGGTGATATTTTTGATACGAGACAAACAGTCAATGTGCAGACTGAAAATGTTGTGATTAATCTATTCAAAGAAACTTTTAAAGACTTGAATGTTCATGTTGTGGTTGGTAATCACGATATATTCCACACTAATACTACCGAAATCAACAGTTTGAAAGCATTGGATTTATTACCAAATGTAACTGTTTATGAAAAACCAACTGAAGTAATGTTAGGAAAAGAAAAAGTGTTAATGTTGCCTTGGATTACTGACTATAACGATTTTCAAAGTCTAATTCTTGACAATTACAGATATGCTTTTGCTCATTTAGACATTGTTGGTTTTGATATGGGTGGTAGATTGTCAGATAATGGTCTAACGATTAAAGATGTTGTTAGTAAGTTTGAACATACTTATACAGGACACTATCACCACCGTTCACATAGAGAATTTCAAGATGGTCAGACCATTACATACATTGGTTCACCATATCAGATAACTCGTATTGACAAGAATTGTGAACGAGGCTATGGCATATTGGATTTAGATACGAATACTTATACAAATTGCAATAATACTGTTAGTATGAAATTCAATATCTTTACTTATCCAAATGTTGATAGAAATAGAATCACAGGACAGATTGTTGATATACATGTACCTTACGAATATCAGTCTGATACAAAGAAAATCTATCTATTGGTAAGAGAATTGGATGCATTGCAGCCTGCATATCCTGTAAATACATTCAATGACCCAAGACCTGAAACTGACCAAACAGATATTGAAATTGAATCTTCTAATTTCAATTTATTGTCATTATTCCCAAAATATCTTGAACAAATTGAAGATTCATTACCAGATAAAATTACCGTTGATGAATTGAATACAGAATTGGTTAATTTATACAATATGTTCAAAGGCATAGAATCATAATGACTGAATCAGAATGGAAAGGACATATTATTGATGATGCTATTAGCATTTGGGAACAGACCACTCAATATAGATGGTCTGATGTTTGGGATTATGTTTGCGATAATATGAACCTTGACAACAAGTGGGATATACTTGTTGATATTACTGCTTTCGCAGCTGTGCGTAAAGAATTTCATGAATGTTATGTACAGTATCTAAATGAACAAAAATATAAATTGAAATCTAGTGAATTGGATAAACAAATATCTATATTATTGGCTGAGAAATTGGAACAAGATTTTGAGAGGTCATTAGAGAAAAAACTATGAAGCATATTATCTGTTTGACAAAGTCATATAATTTTGATGATTTGGCTACTTGGTACAGATACCATAATAAGTTAGGGTATCGTATTCATTTATTGGATAATGAATCAGACCCTTCTGTATCAAGTGAAATTATGCATTGGTTGATTGAAGGTACAGAAAATACCTATGAAAAGATTAAAGGTTGGCCGAACCAATGGAAATTATTTTCTGACATTTTGAATTTCAATAGATACGATTTCAATAAAGGTGACTTGGTTACTTTCATTGACGATGATGAATTTCTATGGTATTACTTGGATTATTGGAAATTGGTTGAACAATATGACCCAAAATTCAAAGGTAAACAATACGAATCATTGGAAACCTATATTGAAAACCAAACAAAACTACAAGTAAACATGGGATTACCTGGTTGTGTATTAGTTCCACAGACTTTAATGAGTACACACGATTTGTGGGAAGGTAATAGAATAGAATCTTATACACATACTCATTTTTACAGACGAAATGATGTGTCTTCACAAGGTAAATCCATAATTTTGTATGACCCAAAATATCATTACGATTTTACAGTTAAGACTGGTGAAGAATATGGGCATGTTCCAGTAATCTATGACCCAACGAAAGATATAGATGTCAATAAAGAAAGATGTTCTATTGTAAATGGAACAGGCATTAGCAAAACCACATTTGGTGATGTTGATTATACAGCATGTTTGAGATTGTATCACTATCATATAAAGTCCGAAGAAGACTGGACTAAAAAATATGAACGAGGTAGTGCTGCTGTAGACCATCAGTGGTATGCTAAAGATGTTAGAGCAAATAAATACTTCGGTGGATATGACTATACAGATTTCACTATGCTAGAAACAATTAAGTTATTAGAATTATGATAAATGTACCTAAAAATCAGTGGTTAAATGGTGAACTAAAAGGTGATTATGAGAATTGCCGTTTTTGTGAAGACAAAATAAAGTTTGCTAAAGACTGGTTACATGAAAATATACCATCAGCTGATTTTGAAAATCCAAAAACAATTGTTGATAGAATTTGTAGATATAAACTGGATGACATTGAGAATCCTGACATACCATACATTCAATTAAAGAGTAGGTGGAGTGATAAAGTTGGTGTTTACGATGAACTTGAAAAGATTGGATTGAAAGAAATTCAGTTACCTTGTGAATGGCGAGAATATAGAAAGACATTCAATGAAGAAATATTGAACACATTGGATAAAAGACCTAAGGAATGGCATTACATTATAAAGTGCAATCACGGAAGTGGATGGAATATGCCATATACGCCAGGCTTCTCAAGCCATAAACAGATAACAGACAATATGAACAGATGGTTGAATACCAATTATGCTTATATTTCTGGTCTAGAAATGCAATACAAATGGATTAAGCCGGGGTATGTTGTTCAACCTGTATATGTACAGCAACCTTTGGATTGGAGCTTTTGGTGTGAAAATGGTGAAATAGAAGGTATTGGTTTGACTCGTAAAAGTGGAAAGAACTATGAACAATATATTGCTTTCGTAGATAGAGAAGGCAATAAAAATAAATGGTTTATTGGAGCTGACCCTGATAGAGACAATCTAAATGCCAAACAGAAAGAAATTCTAAACAGAATGATACCTTATGTAGAGAAATTGGTTAAACCATTTAAGTTTGTACGATGCGATATGTACTGTATGAACGATAAAATTTATTTTGGTGAATTGACATTTTCTCCTTGCAGCGGTGTCTTGGAATTAACATATACATAACATACAATTCAAATAGAAGGTAAAATAATATGAACAAAACAGCTATCGTAGAAAAGAACATTCAGTTAACTCAACTTGAATTTAAATCTTACTTTGAAACATTGAACAAGTATATCAATGTCAATGGAATCAACAGCGAATTGACTTATGCTGCTGTCAAGACTATCAAGGCACTTGAAAATGACTATCAGGAAGTGTTAAAAGGAATTTACAATCCTGATAATGACCCAAAGTTCCAAGAATATAAGCAAGAAGCACAGAAGATTCTCATTAGCAAGGCTGATAGAGACGAACAAGGCAATATCAAGGTTGATGCCAACAAGACTCCAATCGTTACTGAACAGATTGTTGAATATCAAAACGAAATGAAGGAATTGCAGGAAAAGTTTGCTGATGTACTTCAAAAGGTCAATGGAGCAAACGAATACAATTTCAACTATTTGAATCAGCCTCGTGATTTGAAGATTTATACTTGGAAATCCATTGAGGAAGTTCCTAATGAAATTCCAGGTGTAATAATGTACTATATGTTTAGAGAAGAATTTTAAAGTTTGACTTTAAACATTTAATACGAGCCGCATATTGTTATAATATGCGGTTTTTGTTATATTTTTTGTATGAAAATTTTTGATGTTAATTCACCTGATTTCAATATTTTTACAAAATACATAAAAGGATTTAAAGAAAAAACCGCATCTGAATATCCAGATTTTGATTTTTGTATATTCAAAAGAAATAATATTTATGAAATAGGACACCTATTTAAAGAAAATCAATTTAAATTTAAATCATGTCATCCAACAATCATTATTCCAAGATATGATGCTTATAAATTAAATGAATCTGATTTTTTGAACTGTGTAAAAGAATTACAAATTGAAATCAAAAGATTTGAAATTAACGAAAAACTCAAATCTATGGATAAGGATTTTGAATGTATATTATAGAATCTTATAAGCAAGCTGTTAAAACTTACAAAAGATTACATGACCTTGAATATATGATTGGGGATAGTTATGAATTTATTATTTACTTAACAAAACCAAATATCATTACACCTGGGTGGTGTGAAAAAAGAAGCATAAAAAATACAAAAGTTCCATTGGTTATTGTACCAAAAGAAGATGCATTTAATCTAACACAAGAAAAATACGATTACTATGTTGAGCAAATGAAACTAGAATTAAAAACTGGAAAATGAAAGATAAACTTCAAACCATAGAAGAAGATTTCGCATGAGTATATTAAATAAAATTTTACATAAGGAAGAAATATGTAAAGACACACTCATAAAACTGTGTGACGAATTGGGTTTGAAATATACATTGTTTGAAGACGATACAGTATTTTGTGCCCATTTTTCAGATGTATCAATCACATTAGGCAAAACCTTTGATGACAATTCTGTTTTATTTACATATTATTTGGATGAAGAAAATCACAAAAATCATGTCTGGGTCAAAATGGATTATGATGTTGTAATTAAACCTCAAAAAAATCTAATCAAGATAGAATTTGGTAGTGAAGAAGTATTTGATGATTTGGATGCATTAAAAGACCATTGCAAAAATATGATGATTTACTACGAACAAATAAAGTTAATGAGAAAACAAATAAATCAAGAAAAAAGAAAACTTTGTATTGAAGAAGATTTTAAATGAATGGAATTGAATTTGAAAAATTTTATAAGAAGTACAATCTAGAATTGGATATCTTTAATAAGCAAAGTGGATATGATACTGGATTTCTATACAGAAATATAACAGTATGTTGGTTTTTTAAAAATCAACAAACTGGTGAACGAATTATAAAATTTCCTGGTAAGTGGTTTGGTGTAAGTAATTACGATAAAGCATGTGCTTGCTTTGAAAAGTATTGTAGAAAAAGAGTTAAAGAAATTGATACTTATTGGAAACTAAAAGAAATAAATAAGGACTTTGTATGACATTTGAACAATTTAAAGAAATGGTAAAACAAGACCCTGAAATTTTTGTAGTTACAGATACTCCTGAAAAATTTGTCTGTAAGTACAATGATAGAGAATTGTTAAATTCTAATGGTGCAGTTGTTCTATCGTTTAATATGAATATGCGTTATGAGTATATGAGTGAAGAAATGGCTAAGTTCATTATACAAAATGGTAAAGATTATGTTAATCATTATATTAAATGGGATAAAGAACTTAGAGTAACTGAGAAATTAGAAGAAATACAGAAGGATTTTGTATGACTTACGAAGAATTTAAAAAACTTTTTTGGGAAAAGGAATTTGAACATACAGTAAATCCTACCACATACAATAATGCTTCTATGGGGGCATATGCTACTTCTATTGCTAGTCATGTTATTTTCTTAAGACCAGCAAATAAAGAATATGACATTAAAGTAATACCTTATGAAATTGCTAAAGAGCAAAGAAAAATAAATAATAAAATAAAGAAATATATCTACATTCAAAATAGATTAAACAATATTGAAAAGGATTTTTAATGACACCCGAAGAATACAGACAAGAATGGTTGAAAGGATTATATCATACTGATTATAACAACTGTAGATTTGCAGACAATAAAGAACAATTCGCTAGAGATTGGATTAAAAATAAATTACCATTTGTAAACTTAGACAATCCACAAAATATAGTTGATAGAATAAATTGGTGTAAGATTTACGATAAAGACGAAAGAAAACCATTATGGGCCGATAAAATATCTGCACACAATAAAATTGCATTGAATCCAAATCTAAAAGACATTCTAATTCAACCATCTTATATCTGGATTTGTAATGAATTTACTCTAGATATGTTCAACCAATTGCCAGATGGAAAATGGTTTTTCAGATGCAATCATGGGTCTGGTTGGAATATGCGATTTGAAAAGAAGAAAGGTAATGACCCAAGTTACTTAATTTCCAAATTGAATGAATGGTTAAGTTTGAATTATGCCTACATTGGTGGTTATGAATGGCAATATGAAAATATCACTCCAGGTGTAATTGTTCAACCAGATTTAGGACAATTGAAAGACTGGAATTTCTGGTGTGAAAATGGTGAAATCAAATATGTACAGACTGTTAGAAAATTAGGAAAGAACCTAGAGGAGTTCATGACATTTACTGACGCAGATGGAAATGAACCAGATATGTACATTGGTGTTAAACCAATTCGTTTTAAGTTATTGGATAGCGAAAGAACTATATTAGAAAAAATGAAGCCAATCGTTAAAAAATTGTCTTCAGATTTCAAATTTGTTAGAGTTGATTTGTATAGTATTAATAGCGAAGTTAAGTTTAGTGAATTGACTTTCAGTCCCTGTAGTGGGAAACTGATATTAAATCAATTATAAGAATAACCTATGTTAAAACCATAATCAAGAAAGTACACAAAATCACCTTCTGTTGATTGTGTTGTTGATTTAGTACCAAATTTTATAAATGGCATTGAAAGTTCAGATAATCCATTATTAAGAATAAGATTATCGGCTTTATATGATGCTTGATAAGGTTGTTTTACAATAAGAACTTTATAATGATAATCTATTCCACCAAGATTAATTGAACCCGCCTCAACTGGGTAACCAAAAGCTGATTCTGGTATATCAAGACTTACGGTACCAGAACTACTAATCCATGTTCCAGAATCTGATGATGAACTATATGCTAACATATCTAACGATTTTGGAATGGTTGCCGGTGAAGTATTTTGATTAAGCATCATAAAAGTTCCATAAAACAGAAAATTGATATAAAAATGAAGATGTGTATCTTTATTAAAAGTAGTTGTCCAAATACCATTTCTACTACTTTTAAAACTTCCATTTATACTACCATCATAATATCTTACCAAATATGGAGAATTTACACCCGTTTGTGTAGAACGAGGATATATATTTGGTGCTAATTTACCTGTATCATTATGATTTAAAACACTATATGCATCCCAACGACCATTACTACATTCAGCATATGGTATATCAGTATGTCTTCCATTTAATACTCTATATTCCAAATATAAATTTGCTATATTATATGAATTTCCAGTCGGTCTATATTGACCTTGTTCTTGTGCTGGATGTACTCTAAACGGAGCTATATCTGGCTGTAATTCTTGAGCCATATATACACGATAGCTTCTATAATTGAATAGTAAATCATCAAACCATGTATATTTTTTTAATGCTATTCCTTGTGTAATTTTACTTCCATCACTTACCCAAATCATATATCAATTCCTTATATAAATGCTATTTGATTTTGTCCTTGTGTAGGTAGTGAACCAAGCAACAATTCATAGCCATTCCATTTAGTAGAATTATTTGCATTTACAGCACTATTTACTTTCAATTGATTTGATGCAGTATATGTACCACCAGTTAATGCATAATCATAGTCAGGACGATTACCAAGACGAACACTGTCTTCAGCTTCTTCAGAATAGTAAGATGATATTGCAGATTTTGCATATTCAGCTGAATATGCTGAATTTGCTGTTTTAGCAAAATCAGAATTAGTTGCTCCTAATGCACTTCCATTAAAGTGATATGTTGTATTATCACCAGTACCATTTGAATATATTATACTTCTTGCTGCTGATGGACTTCTTGTTTTACCAGTTTCTTCACCAAGACGAACATTACCATTATTAGATACACCAAAACAAAGTCTTCTTTCAGTATTTTCAATATAAATGTAAGTATAACTATCATCTTTTCTTTTAATTTGTTGAGAAGTTTCAAAACAATCATCATATGCACCGGCACCTTTTTTAAGTTTATATCTATCACTCCAGTCAATATTATTGTTTGCTGAATCAACAGCAAGCACCATACCATAATCTGAAGTTGTAGTTTGTGGTAAACTTCCTCTACTTAATAATTCATACCAAGTTTTTGTTGCTGTTACTGATGTACCACCACCACCAGCTGCTACAGCAGATACTTCATATGGTGTCATGAATACTTGTGGTCCTGGCATACCGGCACGTTTTAAATTAACACCAGAAGGTGTATAATAAGCTGTAAAATATGTTCCATCATATATACCGCTCATTTCAACATTTGTAGCAGTAATATCACCAAATTTACCATTACCGGCACTAATAATTTTAGGCCAAGTTGTCCTATTTGCTGTTGATATACCAACATTAAAACCATCAAAATATACTTTATTTGAATCATTATCAATTGATAGTTTTACAACACCACCATCAGCAGATAGATATGAAGGACCATTTTGCCAAAGAGCAGATTGTCCAGAAACAATTAATTTTTGACTTGATATAGTTGAACTCAAATCAATAAATTTGATGGTATCAGAAAAATTATCAATTGAAATACAATTTCCGCCACGATAATCTGTACCAGATGCACTAATACCTAAAATATTATCTGCGGCTGTTACAAAGTTTATTCCATCTCCAGCACTTAATTTTAATGTAGAATTATATGTTGCTGTTCCATTGGTATGACCGCCAGCACTAATTGAAGTTAAACCAGTATCTTTAGCATTTAATTGAATAGTATTATTAGCTGCAGTAGCAATGGTTAAATTGTTACCAGCAGAAATTCTCAAACCAGCAGAAAGATTAGCAAAAGCAGTATTAGTATAATTTGTACCTACAGCACTTATTTTTGCATCTCTTAAAATATTCCATGCAGCTTTTCCACTCTGTGCTGAACCTATTAAATCAGCACTACCAACATTACCAAGTTTTTGTGCTTCATTTGCAATAGTTGCTGAATATGTGTAAGTAGAACTATTAGCTAAAGATGCACTATTAGCAAGAGTAGAACTATTAGCCAATTTTGCACTGTTTGCTATTCTAGCACTATCTACCAATGTTGCACTATAAGCCAATGATGCACTATTTGCTAGAGATGCACTACCAGCACTTTGAGCACTTCTAGAAGTACCACTGAATATTGAATCGGTATATCCAGACCAATTTACAGGTAAATATTGTGAGAGTATTGGTGTTAAATTACCAGTAACAGTTATAGCATGATTTGTACCGTCAATATCAAAACCAATCCACTCAGATGCTCCACCGCTAACATATAAATTAACTTCGGATGCAGAATTATCAAATTCTAATTTTTTGTCAGGGTCAAAATTTAGCACAATTGCAGATGCATTTTTTAACCCTGTCATTGCACCACCATTTACAGCAGAGTTAATCAAATTATCAATGTTGATTGAAGATGTAGCACCTTTAATTGTTTGTCCACTCAATGTAATGTATTGAGCTAAATTACCACTTGCTGTTAATGCTGTCAAATTAGTTGCACTAACATTTGTATATTTTGCACTTTCACCCGTGGCAGTTAATGCAGTTAAATTGGTGGCACTAATATCATCAAACTTTGCACTTTGTCCATATGCAGTTGCTGCACTCAATGTTGTTGCAGATAATGAATTAGCAGAAACATTAGTTGAAGAAACACCATCAAATGTAACATGACTAGAAGTTTCTATTTTAATATGAGGTGTATTATCTCCATCTGGTTTTGTAATAACAATGTTATGTCCAGATTGTACTGCTACACCATTAGCAGACAAATAATTATTTGAAACAGTAGCAGATATATCTTCAAATTTTTCATCAATTTCAGCTGTATTATAATATGGGTCAGTATAACCAATAAAACGCCATTCACCATCAGTTGGGTCTAATGGTTTATGTGGTACTGTAGCTGTAACATTCCATCTAAAATATGTTTGGTGAGGACCCGCGGTTAAACCTGCTTCTGGATATTGATTGGGGTCATTTAAAACTTTAACAACATCTTGGTCTGTAATTGCACTTGTTGAAAATAAATCACCTGATGTTCCAGAGAAATTATCATAAGTACCATAAACATTTATAACATCTGTACCAGCATTAATTGTATCAATTTGGTCTTGAAGTTTTCTATCTTCGTCTTCTCTATCAGAAATTTCTTGTTCCAAATCATCTGCTACAGCATCAATTTTTTCATCAAGCTCAGTTTCTTTATTTGTAGCTCTTTCTGTTTCATCATGTATCTCGCCACTTAATGCATTTTCTTTATTAGTTGCTCTATCAATTTCTTCTTGAATTTTTGCTGATACTGCTGCTCCACCAGCTGTAATAGCTGAACAAATTGGTACAATAGTATTTTGTGCCATTTTATAACCATCAGCTATTGTATTTCTATCCCATAGCTGAACATGTTGTCCATTAACTTCTATTTCGCCAGCCATAAATTCTCCTTAAACAACGATAGAATTGTAGAACACGATAATTGCTGCACACCAGTCCAATGTATTTCTATCTCTACTACCTGTATCTTTCAACCAAGAATATGCTTTAGGTGAAAATACTTTATTAATGGTCTTGTCATTCCAAGCCAAGTATTTTCCATCTTTACCCTTAACCCAGTTTCCATTTTCATCGGTCTTAAATAGTTTCTTATTGTTTACGATTTCTACAATACTTTGACAAGCACCACGAATGGTCTTTTCCCAGTTCTTAACCTGGTCAGTCATAGTGGTCAATTCTCTGGCATTGTTACAATTGTCACTAAATGCGTCTTTAATGGAATTGATTGTAGATATTGCAATATCCACTTGTGGTTTTATAGCTTCTTTGACAGCCTTACTAATATTTTCTTCACTGGTTTCTTCTTTTGGAGAATCGTCTTCCTTTGCAGCCTTTTCCATGTCTTCTACTGTAGGAACATTTGGTTCAGATTCTTCATTCAATAATGCTAGCTTATCAATAATTTCGTCATAATTTGTAAACATATTTAAAACCTCGTTTAGTATATTTATAACTTTTACTATGTTTTAAAGCAAGACTATACCAATTATCAATCCAATCAAGAAGAATCCTATTTTACTCTTTATCTGTCTATTTGGTTTTTCTTTGTTTCTTTTCTGTTCTAGTTTTCTAACTCTTTCCATTATCAAATGTCTACCAGCCACATGGTCAAATAAACCATCTGTTCGTTCGTGTGATTTATGAACGATTTTAATGTCATTTGTAATCCATATATTCAAACCGGCAAACAATGCATCAATACCCATAGCCACATCTTCATAACCCCAGTTTCCTTTGAATGCTTTTGAATCAAACAATTCAGCATCTCCATAAGTATTTTTCATAAATTCCAAATGTTTTTTCAAACCTTCTTTAGTGAATCCAAAATTGCAACTCCATCCAATCATACCCGTAACCATTAAGTCCAATTTCTCATAGAACTTATAAGAATTCTGCCAGGTATTTACTGCATTGGAAGCAACTCTCAAATCTTCATAACTCAAAGGCTTATTATTCCACAAGTTATCCATATTTGCTGTCAATAGGTCTGAAGGTGGTTTCTTCAATCCAATTGGGTTGGTATGTTCTCTAGTTCCAAAAACTAGGTCATAGTTCTTAAAACAGTCTTCATATTTCTCTATGAAGTTAGTGTTTTTAGGACAGGTATCTCCATCAATAAAGACTAAAGCATCACTGCTGGAATTTAGGAAATTCTTAATAACAGAATTTCTATTCTGACAGCGACCTTTTAAGACCTTATTGTTGATACAGATAACATTCGGTTCGTTTGACAAGAAACTCTTATCATCTGAACATACATAGATAAAGTCTGGTTGAACTGTTTGAGCTTTTATGGCTTCAATAGTCTGATAAACCAGTTCATGTTGGTTATGGTTTGTAATGCATAATGATATTTTCATACAATATTTATTAGCCAAAAAACAAACCATTGAAAAGGTATAAATATAATACTATGAATCCAACAATGAATACAACAAATATATACGAGCGTGGTAACGATTATGACCAATCTACGATTTGGTCAAAATCTCCTTGTGGTCCTTATGTTACTTTAGAAATGTTCAATCAGACAATCAGCAAACTGATAATTATGATTGAGAAGAAACAAGACAAATTGAATATTGGTTACATTGAATATACAGCACCCGAGGAAGAAGGTTAATTATGAAATATGTGCATGATATAAGTGGTACTCCCATATTTGCTGAAGTAGCTAGAAAAGCCATTAAAGACGAATATGGCAATGATATTAATGAGACCTATCTAAAGAAGAAAGACATTACATACCAGTACAATGAAAACGATGAAATCATTAGTATTAACAATTCTGCAATTGCAGCTGGCGGTGATTCAAAGAAAATTGTTGGTGAAGACGGTATCTATGTAAGAAATGATTTGACCGCCTATGTTGTTGGTGTTTCTGCAGACTATGCTTATAATAGTGCTTTGAGTTCTAAACAGGATAAATTAACCGAAGACCAAATTACAGATATCAATTCCATTCCATTCAAATTGGATAAGACCGAATTTGCAGAAGTTTCGGCGGATTTCGCAACTAAAGATTATGTTGATGATAAGATTTCCGACCTTGGAAGTCCTTTAGTCATTCGTGGTTCAAAAACCTGTGCTGAAATCAATGCATTGACCGGAATGAAGGTCGGTGATGTTTATTGTGTTAAGGATTCTGGTACAATTGATGGTCAAACAATATTGGCTCGTGATGAGGTTGCTTGGACTTCAGATAATACTTGGATTATTGTTGGTAGAGAAAATGCTACTGATTTGACCGATTACTATAAGAAAACCGAAACAAGTGGTAAAGATGAAATTTCCACAGCACTTCAATCTCTAGACGATAACTTTGAAAACTATTATCCAAAATCATCTACAAGTGGTTCTGACCAAATCTCACAAGCACTTGCAAGCAAAACCGATGCCTCCGCACTAGATTATTATTACTTGAAAACTGAAACCAGTAGTAAAGAAGAAATTGCCAATGCTTTGTTAAATAAAGTTAACAATTCCGCATTGGAAAATTATGTAACAAACGAAACATTAGCAAACAATTATTATGATAAGACTGAAACAGACAATCTCATTGAATCTGGATTGTCTAGTAAAGTTGATTACGAATATCTCCAAGAAAATTATTACAATATTACTGAAGTTAGTAGTAAAGATGAAGTTCAAAATGCTTTGGCTGACAAACTAGATACCACTGCATTTAGTACTGTTTCAAGTACATTCTTGACCGATAGTGATTTGGACGGATATGCAACCACAGCTGAATTGAATACAGCAAGCGGTTCATTGAAAGACGGTGTAGATTACATCAGTGGTGTTGTAGACAATCTTGATATTCCAACACACCAAGAAATTAAAGATGCAAGTGCTCATGCTTATGGCGAAGCTACTGCATGGGTTGATACTCAAAATTATATAAATTCACTTCCAAATAGTTCAAATTGGAATAACACTTATACAGCTGTTACAAGCAATAGTAGCAATTGGAATGAAAGTTACATTACATTGACTTCAAATTCTGCTACCTGGGAAGCCAATGTTCAGTCTGACTGGAATGAAACAAATTCCGCAAATGATTCTTATATCAAGAACAAACCAGACATTTATACAAAGACTGAAATTGATAGTTTGTTCAATGGTAAGATTGTAATAGTTGATTCATTGCCAGCATCTGGTGAAACAGGAAAAATCTATTATGTCGGCCCATTTGGAACTGGTGATGACAAATACGATGAATATATTTGGAATGGTTCTTGGGTTAAAGTTGGAGAACATACAATTGATTTAAGTGATTATGCTACAATTGAATATGTTGATTCAATCAATGAAGACAAATTAGATACATCTGCCATTCAAGGTGCTAACAATGTCATTACCGGAATAAATGGTTCTGCAATTAAAGACACTGTATATTCACAAGGTGATTACATTACCATAACAAACAATACAATCAATGGTAAAGATTGGAGCACCGAAATTACATCTGCTACAAGCGGTAAAGCTGATAGTAGTGAGGTTGAAGGTCTTGCTGATGAAATGGCTCAAGGCTTTGCTAATATGGATGAACAAAAAGTAGATGTTAGTTCATTCAATAGTCTTGAAGATACCGTTGAAGGTATTATTGAAGACTTACCAGATAAGCAAGACAAATTAAGTGGTGATGTACAAGATGCATTAGACCAAGTCTATACGAATAGTGGTAATTGGAATTATTCATATCTCACATTGACTTCTAATTCTAGTAAATGGGAAGATACTACATCTGCATATCAAACAAATAGTGGAACTTATTTAACAACGGCAGATAGTGCTGAATTCTATCCAATGACTGGTAATCCAAGTGGATTCATGACTGAAATGTTCATAGCTACTTATGGTCAAACTTCTTATCAAGATATAAAAGATGCTTTCAATGCTCATAAGATAGTTTATTGTTATGTACCAAATACTACTGGTGATAGAATGGCCTTCCTAGCTTTCGTTGGTTCAGGTAATTCTGGTAATTTTGAGTTCCAATATTATAGAAGTTTAACTCCTAATAAGCGTCCTTCCGATGTATTTGGTGACGAATTATATACTTATATTCGTAATGTTCAAGGTTGGTCAAGTGCTAGAAGATATACTTGTGATATTATTAGTGGCGGTGATGGATTATGGAGTACATATTCTGCAGCTGGTGATAAAGGTTATTTTACACTAAATCTTTCATCTGAATATGTTGATGCTCTTACATCTGTATCTAGTAAATTGGAAACTGTTTCTGCTAATGCTCCATTGAGTGGTGACGGTACATCTGCAAATCCACTTGGTGTGGATATGAATTCTGCATACACAATTGATGGTTCTTATGGTATTACTGCGGTTCCTGATACTGCAACAAATAAAGTTGTAGTTCAAATGACAAACGATGTTTACCAAGATGTTCAAACTGTTCATTCGTCAATTAGTGCTTGGAATGATGTTAGTGGATTAAGTGCTAAATCAACTGTATCTGCAAACTCCGAAAATGTAATTTCCATTTCATCAAATAGCACAGCAACTCCGGTTGAAGTTTCAGCAACTACATACTATACGAATACTGCTGACAATAGTTTGAAAGCACAAAAAATATTTATTGTCCAAAATGATGCAGATTTGATTAATCATGCTGGACTTGCAAATGGTCAAGGTTGTTTGTTCTTTGTGTTAAGCGGATTCCAAAATTAAGTGAGATTATTATGCCTTGGAAAACAGAAGGAAAAATAGGACATTTATATCCAGACTATGCTGGTGATGGTAGATTTGATACATCAAATATAATTTATTGTGCAGATGGCACAACAGCCACAAGTGCACTTGTTGAAAAAGTCTATTACATTCCACCTGGAGTTACAAGTCTAACAATCAATGATTTACCTCAATATGGTGTTTGGAGACGATATTGGAAAAATCCTCCACAACAATTGGAACTTGTTCGTGGTTCTAATGGTGTATTGATTGAGTATATTCCTTCATCTGATATTACATTAAATTCGTTTGGTATATTTGAAGACAATGGTAACACTTCTTTAACAAACGATAATTTTAGAATATTCAATGAAGCCGGTATTCAACTTGCTTTCCTTGGTACAGGTACAATCGTATCAAATGAAGTTGTAAAATATGGTTTGACAGGTCACATTAGAACAGGAAATATGGGTACTGTTCAATTACAAGCTGGTAAAAAATATTATTTCTTATTTCAAACAGATACTTATAATGGTAGTAATGCAACACCTGCAATGTTCTATAATGAAGAAGGTGTCATTAGACAAACTTATACAGCGGTATCTGATACACAAACAGCCACATACAATTTGACTGGATTGAATAATGATTTAGGATATATTGGTGGTACAACTGCAATTAGCGAATTTATTACATCCAATAGCGGTGACTATATGACTTGGAATACTGCAGCAAGTGATGCTACTGCATATAATCAATTCACTGCGAATACTGTCTATGTTAGAAGTGATAGCTTGACTGGATTGACTGGTGACTATGTTGGTAAGATTGGTTATCAAGACCAATATGAACCTATTTTGGAAATTGATACTGACGATATGTTTGCTTGGGATGGTTATAGTACATCTTTATCTAATGTAATGTTGTATCAAAAAAATAATGTATTAGATTCTACAAAATACATTGCAAATGTGGATAACATTACTAAAGTTTTAAGTGCAGATATCAATTCCAATTTCGTATATAGACCTGCAAATTATGATGGTATTCTAACTATAGGTCACATTTACAAGAAAAACTTTAATGCTGTAAATATATTCAACACAAGTAGAAGTAATGATGAAGCATTTGCTGAACTACTATTGAATAGTGGATTTAGTGGAAATACAGATGAAATATTTACTACTACTGGATTCTGTGGTTGGGGTCAAAATAGCATATTGACTAGAACCGGAATTGGTCGTGTTGAATTTACTGATTTGACTCCAGTTAACGCAACAGCTGTTACAAATAAAGTTGATGATGGATTGTATTATTTGTCTGGAACTTGGGAGGACCCAGTCAAAGTAAAAGGTGTTTATTACTATGAACAAAGTTCTGATACATTTAAAGTTTTATTTGACCAGAACTATACATCTGATTTAACCAATATAAATCGTTTCGTAACATCTTCTACAATTTCAGGATTATGTACTGATTACGATGTTACTGCATTGGTAACAGAATTGAATCCAAACTTAATGATGGCTGAATCTGCTTATGCTCAACCCGAATTCACAGAAACCACATTTGGTAATGCTAGATATTATCTTGAAATTAATGGTCAAGAAGTCAATACACCTACATAGAGGACATAATGCCATTCTTAAAACAAAATAATAGTTTAATTGTTGCCAATTCAGGAATAGTCTTTGCAAAAGAATTCCCCGATTGTTCTTCATTCTATACCTATTCTGATATATTGAATTTGGTAGGTCCTACTGATAAATTAGGACTTGTTATAAGACATTCTCAAAAACAAAGTGATGGAACATTGTCACAGAATGGTATTGAATGGTGTCAAGAAATTGGAGATATTTTAGCTACAAAATATTCTTCGGGACATACCTCATATTATTCTTCAGATGTATATCGTACTAAACAGACTGCAGATGAATTATCAAAACGAATTGGTGACAATATTGGTGTGAACAATGTTGATATTTCATTGGATGGTATATTAACAAGTTACTATTTCGTAAATGGTACAGGTCCAAAACCAAACATTGATTTCAATATTCTATCTTCATATAGTTATTGTGATGCTGATGCTTTAAAAGACATATTGGCACCTGAAGAAGCTGTAGTTACATATACAATTCAAGATGTATATGGTTGTGGTGATACGAATGCTGCATTGATTGAAGATATCAATTATAAAGCATCTTCAATTACTACGGGATTGATTCAGAATATGACTAATGATTTAAACATATTCGTTACACACGATAATATGCTATGGCCTTATACTGTTACTATTTGTGGTCAGCAAATTGATTTGAAATGGTATTTGGGAGATACGAATCAGATATATTATTTGTCTGGTGTAGCCATCATAAAACATGCTGATGGTACAGCGGAACTTTATCCGATTGGTACTGATTATGAAGATTAGAATAAAAAGAAAAGGGTCATTAAGACCCTTTATATTAAATTTCAGCAACAGTTACCAAGTCGGCACAATCCAAATCATCATTGCCGCCAATGTTTACAAGCAAATATTCCAAGAATCCAGTCAGCTGAAGAAGCTCTAAAACGATTTATACCTGAATCTCTCAATAGTCCTCTAAAAATCGCATCTGAATCTTCCCTACTGAATATGCCGAATCCTTTATTGCCATATAAACCATCGTGGACTACACCAGCTAGATTGTATAGCATATTTTTATCATTCCAATTTGGCAAAAACCACTGGAATATCTTTGGTACAGACAATCCATCACATTTGAAACCTTTTTTGAAAGTGAATTGGTAATATTTTTTCTTACCATTTACATCTAGATTCAAAATTATGTAAGAATCTTTTTTCAAAGTATAGACTTGTTTCTTTTTATCAATTTTCCAATCAAAGTAATCCCATGATTCGCTAACTACTTTTACGGCCATTTGTTACCTCCGTTTGAATTAAGCGTTGCCACCCCAATCTTTAGGTATTCTATCTAAATCAGCTTGTCCGGTATATGTTTCTGAACCACAAGCCCAAAATGCATTATAATAATCTGATGGTGGATTTTCCTGACTAGAAGCTTGTTCATAAAATGCATATGCTCCTGATTCTACTTTAATACAATCATCAAACATTCTATATATATTTTCTACTTTAGAAGTATCAAATAATGGAACTTTTTTGAGTACCCAGCAAGAACAGAACATTGACTGCATTGTTGTAACTTTACTTGTGTCATATATTGGGCATTCAATTAAACTTTTTCCTTCATTGTACATATATGACATATCAACAACTGAACTTGTATCAAATAATGTTGTTTTTGTCAAATTATGACAAATATTCAATGTAGCAAACATTATTTCTACACCAGTAGTATTTGCTCCTAGAACCTCTATTAAATCATCTTGAAATTCAAGCATTCTAGACCAGTCAGTACTGTTCTTTGTAATATCCCAAATGTTATTAGTTTCGTCTACACATACTTGAGAATCCCAACCGGTTGATTCACCTTGTGGCGTAGGTGTATAACCAGCAGAAAATTTACATCTAATTGTAAATGGTGGCAAATTCAATGGATTCAATGGGTCTACAAAATAAGATAGTCCTGTAGATTCAGTAGATTTCTTTCCATTTACGCTTACTGCTTGGGTTTTAATTGTATATGTACCTTTTTCAAGGTCTTGGTGTAACTTTGATAAATCAAATGTGGTATTTTTACCGATGTTGTATGTTTTAATCTTCTTCATATATTATTTATAAACCATGTGATTTCATATATTCGTCAATGAACTTATCTTTTTCTTCTGTATATTCATTAGTCATAAAATAGTATGATTTTTGCTTTATAGATTTTGTGCAAGAAACTCTAGTTAAACCTAATTTTTGTTCACAAAATTCCGCACAAGTTTTAGTTCTATAATGTCTAATATAAGCCACAGAATCTATTATATCATTTTGTGAATATTTCAATCTTTTAAAGTCTTTTTCAATTGTTCCATCACAAAATGAAGCATATAAATTTTTTAATATAAAACTATGTGCATTTGGTGTCTTTGTATTATTATTTTTTCGTACTATTTCTTTACAATAATAAATTGGGTATTTTGTGCTTTCAGTTTTTATTCTTTCATATACTGGAGCATTTATATCTGATTGTAATATATTATCATCGCCATAAACTCTCTCAAATAATTTTATAGCCCCTACATTATTCCCAAATTTATCTACAAAATCATGAACATCTTTATGTTCATTTAATGTTATAAATTCGTCTACATCAATAAATGCACACCAATCAAAATCATAAGTTTTCATAAATTTATTATACAAATGTACTTGAGGAAAATTGCTTTTGGTTTTAAATGGTTGTACAGTAATTTTATCAGTATTTTGAATAACATTATGTATTTCAGGAATATCATTATTATCAAAGATATAGATATGGTCAAATCCAAGTGATAAATGATAATCACAGAAATCTTTTATATAACGATTCTCGTTTTTAGCAATTACACAAATAATTATATTCATAATATGTTATAAAAACCGGCATTTTATTGCCGGTTTATTTAATTTAATTATTTTTGCATAGAATTATTTGAGGCCAGTAGCTAGAATCTATTGTATACCATTCCATATCATGCGAGAACATAATAGAATATCCATCACTGGTACATAACATATACAATTCGGAAGTATCACAGTCTTCAGGGTCGCTAAAGTAACTATAAAATGAATTGTCAGCCCAAGTAGAAGTATCATATCCAACTTTATTTAATACTTCTTTCAAAGAATCTTCAACTTCTTCTATGACTGGTTCATTTTCAATATCTATACCAACAGATTTAAACATATTATCAAGTTCTACTTTAGTAGGAATATGCCAACCTGGGAATATTGTATCAGCATTATCTACCAAATATTCTATTGCATCCTTTGAAAAATAATATCTACCATCTCTTTCAATATATAATCTATCATCTTCACCTGGGTGGGCTTCCCAGTCAATTAAAGCATCACCAGCTTTTACAATATCTTTCATATTAACTAAAGTTGTTCTATAAGTATAGTCACCAATTTTTACCCCTTTACCAATTACTCTAAAAGTAACACCTTCAGATTCAGATGATTTCTTACCATCCTTACTAACACCTTGAGTCTTAATAGTGTATTCACCTGGTTCCAAATCATTATTCAATTGTTCAAGATTAAATTCAGTATTCTTACCAATATTATATTGCTTGACTAATTTCATAATTAACCCTCTCCATAAACATTAACATTGTAATGGTCTAATGTAGAAGTATCACCAGTTGGTGTAATAGTCATATTGTTGCCATCAACTGTTTCGGAAATATCCAATGTTTCAATTGGGTCAGTTGGTTCAGGTTCAGGACCAGGTTCAGGACCTGGTTCAGGCTCCGGTGTTGGGTCAGGATTTGGACCTGGTTTTACATTTTTACCTTTTTGAATCATCCATTGTGGATAATCGTTACCATCATTATATAGAGAATTTCTTATATTCATTGTTTCCTCATATTTATTATATATTGTATTTATAATTTTAGTCTAAAGTATCTAATATTTCATTGAATTTATAATTTCTAGTATAGATTAGCCCAGAAGTATTGTCTAAACATAGATTATTTTTTACTATATTTTGATTTTTTTGTTTATACCAATTATAACCTTTATATCTACAATGAATTAATCTTGCTGGTTCATTTGGTTCTTTTGGTATTGATTGACACGAACATTTTTTAATTAATTGCCCATTATATAATCTAGCTCCATTAACTAAACTATGTACAGGAACATGTCCTCCACATGGATTTTCTTCAGCTTCTTCATAGTGTATATAACCTTTTCTATGAACAATGGTTTTAATTCCACGGTCGCCCATTGTTTGAAATGTTGTAGCTAAATCTTGGTTTTCTTCTGTACAATATTCCAATATATTTCCAGTTAGTTCTGTATGGAATTTTTTAGGAAATAAATGTTTCCATCTTATAGCGAACATTTCATCATTTGGAAATTTATTTTTATACCAGTCAATACATTCGTTTATATTGCTACAAATATCTTTATTTAATTCAAAATATTCGTCATCATCAATAGGAATCACCCATTCTGATTTACATTTTTCACTATTAACATATTCATCAAATATTTTATAATGTCTAGCATTACCCTTAATAAATTCGTATGATACTTTATCTCCATATTCTTTACAAATTTGTTCACAAGGATATTCTGATTCATTATCAAAAATATGAATATGCTCAAAACCAATTTTTAAATGATAATCAATCCAATATCTAAGTTCATTTTCTGTAAAAAAACGAGTTAAACACATAGCTTCTGTTTTATATTTGTAAGTTCTTTCATAACATTTACCGATATATACAGGAGTAATGGGTTTATTATTTAACCAAAAATAATTCTTTATAAAATTTAATTTATAGACTTTATTACTGTTATGGTGATTATATACGAAAACATCACCTTGTATAAGATTATTTGAAAATGGCATTATTTTAATATTTTCAAATTCATTTAAAATTAAAGTTGACGGAATTTCATCTAAACGAATCATACCATTTGTTGAAATATAATTCCAGCATTTATCTAGATATTCTTGCACAATATCTGATTTATGAAAAATTTTGAAACAAGCTGATATAGCACCTTTATAATTATTATCAGTTTCTTTCAGCATTTTTGTTAATATTGAAGTTTCATTTGTTGATATGCGTTGATTTGCAATCCAACGACTTATTCTACCTTTTAAATCAATTTGATGTGATAATAATACACCAACATCACAAGTAGAATTTATAAATTTATCTATTAATTCTTCTATACCCTTTGTTATCAATAATGAACCATCAATAACAATAACATAATCTTTATCTGTAAATTTAAAAGGATGATACCTTACATATAAAGTATTCGCCCACGAATCATTATATTTGTTAAATTGTATATTTTTCCAACCACAAATATTTTCTTTTTTATCAGAAATATAAATATGTTCAATTTTATCTGAAAGATAATGAGTACGAATATTCTCGTACTCATTAAAGTTAAATGTTAATAATGCAATATTATTCATTAATTTTTACTATTCATCACTTGTATGGCAAATTGTATAATATTTATAGAATATGTGCATGAATACAGGGTCATATCTATCAGCAGTTGAATAACTTCCATCACAATCGCCATCTGACATACGCTGCATATCTTGTACCATTATATAATGGCTATCTTCATCACTATTTGGAATTTCAATATTAACATATACATCTACAACTTCATTATTTGATACTGTAGGTGCTACTATGCATATATCGGAAGCACTTTCATTATGAACATTAGTGATATTGTAAACTTTATGATTATCCGGTAAAGTTACTACCATCTGATAATATTGATTTAATGGAAATGGTCCTGATATAGTTTCAACAGTATATGAAGCACCTCCTCCACCTCCACCAATAGTAGAAAGTAATTTCTTACCACCAGGTGTTTGGTCATCAATGCCATCAACGATTACATAACCGTCTTGACCAGCGAAATCATCGTATTTTTTAATTGCTTGACTTGCCATTTTAATTCTCCTATATTATTTATTTAAAATTTATTCTCCGACTGTTATTGTATTACCATTAACGGTTGGCTGAATACCATTAACAGTGAAACCATCACCACCTTGTGCAGCTTCCAATGCAGCGATTCTATCTTCCAAACTCTTAATGTAAGTATAGAGTGAAGTCAAATCAGCTACACCATTTGTTACGAATGAAGCGGAACTATTGGTTGCAGAAGTAAGCATAACATCAGTAACAACCTGACCTGCAGAAGTGTACATATCACCAGTAGCAGAAACATTACCATTCCAATCAACAATAAATGCATCAGAACGAGTAACAACATCATTATCTTCCGTACCATTACCAATTACAAATGCGGCATTTGCAGAAGTTTTGTTGTATTTACCTTGTACATGCATACCTGTATCATTTGCAATAGTACACCAACCTTCAGCATGTGATGTATTACCTAAAGCGCTTGTTGCATAACCTTCAGCATGAGAATCTGTTTCATTCGCTATTGTAGATTCGCCTTCTGCATGTGAAGCAAATCCTATTGCACTTGTTTCAGATCCTTCTGTATGTGATTCAGAACCACTTGCTAATGTACTATTTCCTTCTGCATGTGAACACCAACCAATAGCTTGTGAACAAGAACCTTCAGCATGGGTATCACCATTTTCACCAGCAATAGTTTTCCAACCTTCAGCATGTGATTCATGTCCAAGTGCAGAAGTCATATAACCTTCCGCATGAGCACAATCTAAATTAGCAATTGTAGCAAATCCTTCAGTATGTGAAGCATAACCAATTGCAGATGTTTGTTCACCGCATGCAAAAGTATCGCCGTAATCACTTGCATAACAGTCTTCACCTGCGACAAAAGCATAATTTCCTACGGCCGTACTTGTTGTATTAACACCAATAATACCATTATTAATTACTAAATCTGTTCCTGCAGTTAATTCAATTGCTTGACTGCCAACTGCACTATTATTAATTGCCGTAATGGTATTGTTTTCACCGGCGAAAGTTAAATTATCTTGTTTACCATTTAATGCAGTTGAAATTTCACTAGCACCACTTGTTTCAGATTTTGTGTAGTAATTATCCAAATCAGCAGATGTTAAGAAATCACCACTAACAGTTTCAAATGCAGTAGTATCTAATTTATCATCAATTGCATTTTCAATGTTACTGAAACCTGTATCAACATAGTCAGTCAAATCATTCAATCCATTTGCAATTTCCTGGATTCCTTCATCTGCATATTGTTTTACTTCATTCAAACCTGCATTCAATTCTTCTTTTGTTGCCAAATAAGATAAATCTTGGTGTGAAGCCCAATCAGCAGAATTCGTTTGTACTGTATTTGATACATCATTCCATGTTGCTGATTCAGGAATATCTACTGCAGTTAAGAATGTTCCACTAACAGCACTAAATGAAGACACAAACAATTTTTCATCCAAGCATTCATTGACTTCGTCCACATTGTAATAGTCACTATCAAGTTTGTTATTTACCCATTCTTGAGTGGCATAACCACTTGTCTGTTTACCAATGAGAGAACTCAAGTCTTCATTGCTTTGACATACTTGACCATCTTTATAGATTAAAGTCTTACCATTATCTGCTGATGGCAATTCACTAAAATCTACTGCTGTATATGTTGTATCTGCCATTTGTTACACTCCTAAAAATTGATTTCCATTAAAACTTAAAATTCCACCATTAGCACCAAGTACAGGTATAATTACAGGTTCATCGGTTTCGTCTGTAAATCCAATACAACTAATTCGTATATTTTTGATTTCAATACCATTGTCATTTTCCGGTACAATCTTATATGAATGATTTGAACCTCTATTGTCAATGTTGTAGCTAAAGGAATAAGTTTCTTCTGGAATACAACCATTCAAATAATGGCTATGATTTATTCCATTGAACTTTATGTTTGAATTGTAGACAAAGTCTGGACAAACACCGGAAGTTGCATTGACAGAATAATTGACTGCTATATTGAAAAAACAAATATCTGGACTAGCACTTAAAACTTGCGTTGTTGTATTGAAATTGAAATATTCAGTATTCTTATTAGAACCAGATGTGGCTGAAAAATATACAGAATTTTTGAAAGCAGATGGATTTACACCAAGTGGTACGAAGGCACCGTCACCAGTCAAGGTTTCATCATGATTTACTTTATCAATAGATATTACTTTTCCACCACTTACAATCATTATTAAAATCCTCTATATACTATTTATAGCTTTTGAAAAGTTTATATGAAATCTTTTTCCAATTCTGCTTTTCGTTCATCCATTAGCTTCTTCTTTATACCTGGTAAACATTTTTTAACAATGTTCTTATACAATTTGTCAAATGCAGTCAATAGGTAGCCGGAATCTCTATGTATTCCACCATCATTATACCAGTATACTCTCCAAGTAGGATTTTTACTGAATTCTATTTCACCGAAAACATTATTTTCGTTATAACCAATCTCATACACATTATGATACTGGTCATTACCAGAATATCGTTGGCATTTCAACTTGTACCATACATTATTCTGTTTCAACCTGGCAAGAATCATCTCTTCTTGTTCAGTTTCCATATTATATTTATCAAACTATTGACAGTTTGACAGATTTTTATTATATTATAACTACAATTTATAATTAAAGGATTAAAAAATGAATATTATTAAGACTTCCCAACAAGACGCCAATGCATTACTGATTAAATTCAATCATAATACTTTGGTAGAAAATAACTACAATCTCTACGAAACTATCCGAAAGGATTGGGTAATTAATCCACCGGACTCAATCAAGTATCTGATTGCTTACAACATTTCCACCAAAACTATTGCTGGTGTTTATAATGTTGATTCCTGGTTCAAACCGGAAGATTCTACCCGTGTCCGATTCAACATTCATTCCAATAAAGAACTGGATAAGGTATTTTATGGTGAGGGAATTAGTCCCGATTTCGCTGTGCAGAATCCAGTTCTCTATGCCAAGATTGTATAATTAGATTTACAATTAAAAAACCTCCCAAGTAAGGGAGGTTTTCGTTTATTTCATCAATTGTTCTATATCAGATTTTCGTAATAATCGTTGATTCTTACTACCTCGGAATGGTAAAGTCAAGTCTTTCAATTCCATTACGAAAGGTCCATCAACCATAACATCTACATGACCGAGTATTTTATCGGTTATTCCTTCCAAGTACTTGCGTTCTGAGGGCCTTAAATCCTTATCTAGTACATACCCACTATACAACCATAAAGTTTTGTCAGGACATTCCTGCTTGAATTTCTCAATGAATGGCAACAATGCTTTTTGGTTTTCTTCTTCCATTGGTTCACCACCAAGAATGGTTAATCCAGATATATAAGATTTCTTACATGCTTCTATGATTTCGTTTTCTTGAATTGGAGTAAATTCTTCACCATATTCAAAATCCCAAGTAGCTTCATTAAAACAACCTTTACAATGGTTGCGACAACCAGAAACATATAAACTTACTCTAACACCTTCACCATTACTTGTATCTATCCATTTTATATTACCGTATTTCATATTATTTCCTCTTTAAACTTTCTAAAAATGCTTTTCCATATTTATTTTTGACATATTTAATATATTCATCAAAATTTGTCAATATTTTTACATTGTTTTTAATCATACACTGATGTTTTGCTTCATACTTATCATCTTGTGTTCTATCAAATGGATTTATCATAGTTTCATTCATATCACAGTTTTTAAAGAAATGTAATCCTTTAATTTCTTGATATTCACCATTAACTTTAAAATCTGGAATATAATAATGTATTTTATTTTGATAAAAATACTCAAATTTTACATTAGGTTGATATTCAAACTCTATATTATGGTCAGTCAACCAAATATAGTAAGCAATTTCCGGTTTTGAATCAAAATTAATATTTTCATACTTATATTTTGTGGCTTGTTTTCGTCTAACTATTGGATTTTGTGACGAATTTTCTACACCAAATGTTTCTTTATAGTTTTTCTTGAAAGTTTCTTTTACTTTATCGCTTGCAAAACCCATACCACCATTATTTTTGATATAAGTAGTTTTCAATTTATCTACTATAATATCAGAACACATTGGAGAAATACCACCATATTTTTGTATATTGGTTTGTTGTACTCTTTGTTTTAAATTTGAATTTAATGTTGCAGTACCACCATATAATTTCAACATAGTCTGTTTGGCTTGTTCTTTATTATTATAGTATTCATTTCCATATTTTTCTAAACAAGTTTTATGCCTTTTTTCTTTACTAATTTTTAGTTGTTCTTCTGTTCTATGACTCATACTATATGAAATTCTTGCATTGATTTCATCCTGATGTGTTTTTCTACCAGCTTGAACTTTTGCATTTATTTCATTTTGTATCTCTATCGGTCTATTTGCTATTGTCTTTGATACAGAACAACTGTGGCACAAATTATTAAAATTCTTGTAACAGCGAGAACCTTTATTTACCAAAATTCCACAATTTCTACAAGTATAAGTTACAAAATCTTTTCTTACTAACTTGTTCTTCAATTCTGTAAAATGATTTTCATCATTTATATTATTAACATCATAAATCATATCTAATCTCCATTTATTTAAAGACCAATTCCCGTTGGTCTAAACTATTTATAAAGTAAGAAGGGGTGCGGGAACACCCCTTCAACACAGGATTAGAAACTGTGCTGTCCTTTATTTGTTACAAGTGATATACACGGTCATGAATGTCACCCATACGGCCTTGGCTCATAGCATTAGCATTTCCAAGATAGCCACAGATTCTACGCACAACATTCATACGATTTATATCTTCATTACCACAACCAGTACAATGCCAGATAAATTTATTATCTTCATTACGAATCATCTGAATTTTGCCTATACCACCACAGCAATGACACCAATCAAGTTGTCCGGTTAATTTCGCAGTATAGAATATTATCATAAATGTACTTGATAACAGTCAAAACAGCTTCTACATTGTTTTCCATATTTGGAGTTTCAATGTAAGAAATAGCACCACCTGGAGAAAGTTTCTGTAATTCGGCTTCAATGTCAATCTTCTTGAAAGCATCAATCTGTTCAAATACAGGAACATGGTAACTGTTGGTTACATAGTTTCTATCGGTAATACCTTCATTTGTACCAAATCTACGCTGTAGACATTTAGCGAACTTTTCAGTAGTATTCTCAATTGGAGTACCATAGACAGAATAGTCAATCTTTTCAACCTGTTTCCAAGCATTACACTTATCATTCAATGTCTTCATAATCTTCTTACCAAGATTCATACCTTCTTCATCTGTAAGAGACTTTCCACAAAGAACCTTTACTGTTTCATACAAACCCGCATAACCAAGCGAAATAGTTGAATATCCATTGTAAAGAAGCTTGTCAATGGTTTCGCCCTTCTTCAATCTAGCAAATGCACCATTCTGCCAAAGGATTGGAGCAACATCAGACTTAACACCACGCAAATGTTCGTGTCTAAGTCTTAATGCTCTATGGCACAATTCCAAACGCTGTTCAAGGATATACCAGAACTTGTCAATATCACCCTTAGCACTCAAGGCTACATCAGGAAGGTTAATGGTTACAACACCCTGATTAAATCTACCATAATATTTTGGTTTCTTCGTAGCTGGGTCACGATATGGGGTCAAGAATGAACGGCATCCCATACAAGGGTAACAATCACCTTCTTCACCCTTCTTACTAATCTTAAGCTTCTTCATGATTTTTTCGGAGATATAGTCAGGAACCATTCTCTTTGTTGTACATTCAGCAGCAAGTTGGGTAAGGTAATAATACTTATCACCTTCGTGTATATTGTCTTCTTCCAAAACATAAAGAAGTTTTGGGAATGGGTTAGCATAGTACTGACCATTTTCATTCTTTACACCCTTAATTCTCTGCTTAAGGATTTCTTCAATAACCAATGCCAAATTTTCTTTTTCTTCTTCGTTTTCAGCTTCATTCAAATACAAGCAAACAGAAACGAATGGAGTTTGACCATTGGTAGTTTGCAATGTTAGAATTTGATATTGAAGGGTTTGAACACCATCACGAATATCCTTCTTAACCAAGTCTTCAATCTGTTCAGCTGAAAGAGTTGGAAATTCCTTCTTGAAATATTCTCTAGAAACATTGATGAACTTGGACAAATGAGATGCTGTAATAGTCTGTCCACCATATTGTGAACTAGCTACTTGAGCAACAATTTGAGATGCAATGTTACAAGCATTTCTAAATGTGTGTGGCTTATCAATCTGTGTACCAGAAATGATAGTACCATTCTGCAACATATCATCCAAGTTAATTAGACAGCAGTTATGGATTGGCATAGCGAAATAGTCCATATCGTGAAAGTGAATGATTCCTTCCTTGTGTGCATCGTAAATGTCACTAGGAATTAGATATCTTTGAGAAATATCCTTGGAAACTTCACCTGCCATATAATCACGCATTGTAGAAACAATGTTAGGATTCTTGTTAGCATTTTCCTGTTGGATATCTTCATTTTCACCATTTAGAAGAGACAAAACTCTATCGTCAATGGTATTCTTTCTTTCATCGAGTGCCTTTTGATAACGGAATGTAATATATTCAGTCGCAACTTCATATTTACCAGCCTTCATAATAGCTTTTTCTACCAATCGTTGAATATCTTTATATCCAATAGCAACTGGAGAATTTTTGCAGTTGTCTTCTATGTCTTTGGCTATATCCTTGATTTCCTGAATCGTTAGTTTTTCTTCCAATCTAACTTTTTCATTCGCTCTAGATATAGCCTCTATAATATTATTACGGTTGAATTTTACTTCGGAACCATTACGCTTTCTAATATTCATATAACCTCTTTTTATAACCTACTTAATAAACTCACATCAATCTTGTTATCCATATCGGGTTTTTTATTTATGATAAATCCAAATTTAATAACTCATTTTTATCTTTTTAAAATTCGGTTATTTTTTATAATACATAAAACTTAAAAAAATGGACTAGAGGATATACCTCTAGTCCAATAATTATATGAAAACCTTAGTTTTCATCACCAAAGAATGCAGCAGCACGATTTACATAATCGTCTTCAAATGTTGGCTTCTTTGGTGGTTCTTCAACCTGTGCTTGTGGTTCAACAGGCTTTGTTTCAGGTTCAACAGGTGGAACTTGCTGGTCTTTCTTGATTTCAACATCAGGTGCGGTACGAGTACGAACACCATCATTAGCAGCAGAACGAGTAAATTCACGATTTACTACTGGTCTACGAATTGGAGCACCATCACGAGTTGCTACTCTGCGAACTGGGCGGTCATTGGTTGTATTATCGTCTTCACTAGCAGCTGTAGGTGCTGGTTTTGTTTGTGCAGGTTCTTGTTCAACCTTACGAACATCAAAACCATGTTCCTTAGCAACTTGCTTTGCCAAATCTAGCTTGGACAACTTGCGAACACTATAACCATTGTCTTCAACAGTCTGA
This sequence comes from Methanobrevibacter sp., assembly GCA_017652345.1. Next base: position 56,623 of record JAGCBE010000040.1, on the reverse strand, counting down.
CGAGCCAAACGAATTTCGTCTTCCTTAGAAAGGAAACGAGCCTTTGGACGGTCTTCGTAATCATCTACAACTTCACGATAACGAGGAGCTGGTTTTCTAGCAGGAACATCTTCATATTCCTCATCATCGTAATAACGAGCTTTCTGACGAGGAGCAGGTTTACGAGCTGGTTCATCGTCTTCATAACGAGGAGTTCTACGAACAGGTTCATCGTCTTCGTAATTGGTTGTACGAGCACTCTTACGAACAGGTTCAACATCGTCTTCTTCATAACGAGTACGAACTGGTCTACGAACTGGTTCTTCATCATCTTCTTCATAGCGAGAAGCACGAACAGGACGGCGTACAGGTTCTTCATCTTCGTCACGATATTTTGGACGAGGTGCTGGACGAGATGTACGAACCGGTTCTTCGTCATCACGAGTACGCAATGGCTTAAATCGTGGTGCTGGTTCAACATCTTCATCGTCTTCTTCTACACGGCGAGCACGAAGGTTTTCTCTTTCACGCTGTCTATCACGAAAACGACTTAAATCTCTTTCGTCTTGGTCACGGGGTGGAAGTACTGTATATCCATTTCTTTCAGCAGTTCTACGAGCAATTCTTAATGTATCTTTATCAATCATATTATTTCACCTCACATATATGTGTAATTAAAATTTAGTAATATTATGTATAATAATTACTTTTAATTTATTTTTGTTTTTATATGAACTTATTCTACTTTAGAAAATCTAACACTATCTTCGTCTTCGTTGAATATATCAATAGCTTCTTTAACAAGGACTTTCTTTGGTGCAGTAATAGTCAATCTGGTATCAGATGTTTTATCTACAGTTACTGGTTTCATTCTACGGGCAGTTTTCAATAATTTTTGTGTCCAAGGGTCAAACAATGAACCAAATTTAATCTGTGGTTCTTGTACATTTTTCCAAATATCCAAAGCATCGTATGCAGCATCTTCAGATACAAATTCTACATAGCCAGTATATTGTTTTGCTTCTACGGCTTCATCCATAAATGTAGAATCAATTACATCAGTGGCTTCAGCACCTAATAGAACTTTAACCTTATCACCATACCAATCATTGATAATGGTTTCACCACCCTTTTCAGTTGGCAACATATAGAGTTTATTTCCCAATATTGCGGTAGATACCATACTACCACAATTGTCTCTCATTTCAAATTCTTGTTCACTAGCTTCATCTTCGGTTTCAAATTCAACAATATAAACTTTAGCTGGTTCATATTTTTCAGTAATATTGAAAGCATTAGATTCACGAGGTTTTACTGCAGATGGATAATTGATTCTAGCATAATTTACAATACTTTCAGCGGCAACAAACCAACTTGGTTCACCTTTATCATATTCCTGTTTTACGAAATCTTTGATATAAGAACCAAGTTCCTTTATTTTATTGACATCAATTCTCTTATCCAAATATTTGAATACATTGACTTTCCATTCATCGTAAGAAGCACCATCTGAAACACCATTGTCATTGGCTTCAGTAGATTCGCCAAGATAGTCATTTGAGAAATCATATTTGTCTACGAACTCATTTTCTTTTTCATCATAGTAGTCATCTTCTTCAAATCTATCTTGTGGATAGTCAGCAAATGCTTTCAATTGTTCTGGTGTATATTCATCGTCAGGTTCATCAAGTTCAATTTCATCAACCTTACTAACCATAGTATCAAATTCAGCAGCAATTTGTGCAGCAATCTTTTTTACAGGGACTTGATTTTTGAATGCTTCTTCAATTTCTTCATAGAAATACAAATCAATGTTACGATATTTCTTGTCATCCAATTTTAAACAAGCATTGTAAACATCTTCTTTATATTGTTCCAATGTAAAACCGGATTCCACTAAGTATTCTCTAAATGTGGTATTTTCGTTGATTTCAATTGTCTTTGATTCTTTAGATTCAAAAATATTGGCAATACCTAACCATTGAGCCATACCATCATATAAGCTATCAACAGTAATTTTACCTGTATTAAGTTTTTCCAATATGACATCAACATCATACATTTTAAAATATGAATCAATGTCACCTATATCTAAATCATAGAGTGAGACCAATTCATCACTTAAAGAATCTCTATCGTATACTTTCATAACAATCTCCAATTAGTCCATGTGGTCTTCGTAATCAGATTGACCATCCCATTTTCTATAAGTTTCATAATTACCATAAAGTTTAATTCTCAATGTACCATCGTTTTTAATCATACCCAAAAGTTCTTCTGCATCACTTCTAGGTGTTTCAATAGGTACTACTCTACCTTGCATTAAACTACCAGACACAGCCTTCTTATCAAGTTCAACTACTCTAGCATTCTTACCTTTAACACCAAGTACCTTGAAATAAGTGTTGATACACATAGAATAACCCCAATTTCTATGGTAGATTTCACCTACTTTGACTGGGGAATTAGAATCATCTTCAACTGGTTTAGATTTTTTTGCTTTTGGTTCAGTTTTATTTTCACCATTCTTTATCTTTGCAATCAAATCACCAATCATTTTAGAAGCTTCTTCTTTACTCAAATCCTTACCACGATAATCTTGACGGGTAAGTTTGAATAAGGTCCATAATTGCTTACTTGTAGCAGGACCTTCTAATGCTTCATCCAATGTTTCTATTTCATAACCATTTTTGATTAAGATTTCTTTTGCTTCACTCAATGATAATGATTCCTTCTTTAATCTAGCACTCATTACAATATCATTTACGAAAGCTACAGCATTATCAAGTTTTGTTATTGGAAATTGTCTGTTTTCGCCATTGATAGCAACACAAATAATACCGCGTTCAACACTGATTACAGCTAGTTTTTTATTTGTACCAGCTAGATATACATCGTAATCGTGGAACTTAGTTTCTACTATTCTAACATTCTTACTATCAAATGCTTGGATTATATCTCTTTCATTGGTCATAACAGATTCCTCTAATTCTTCATCTCCATCACTATTGACTAGAACGCAATGTTCTGTATCAATATCATAAATGTTATCATATTTATCTTTATAACCAACTTTCAAATCGTCATAATCAACCATTTCATCATTTAGAATAACCCAGTTATTTTTTAACCATTTAATCAATCTTTCAGCATCATTTTTTTCATAAAAGACTTTAGCATGGTTCATAATATCAGTAGTAGTTACTGTTGGTTTCTTATCATCGGTTTTCCAGCCTATAACAGGTCTAACTAATTTATCTTCATAGTCTTTAATTAAGACAAAATCACCTTCACTGTCATAGCCGTAGACATACCAGATATCTTTATCATTTTCATTAGCACGCTTCATTATAACTCCAATTAAAGGGTCTTGAACCATTCCTTAAATGCTTCACGAATCTCTTTAGAACCTTTACGGTCAATCTTCTTATTGAATTTTTCGGTTGCAATAGCAATGGTTTCAGCCTTTTCAGGAGTAATAACTGGTTCTTCTTTAGTGACTTCTCTTTCTACATACAAACCGGTAGATTCATTCAATACCCATTCAGTAACACGCTGAACAGATTCATAAATTGGGTCTGTATAAGCGCATTGAGCGCTTGGGAGATATACTGAATCAATACAAATCAAATTGAAATCGTCAGCAACAATGTTGTCTTCCAACAAGTTACCAGTACCTCTAGAAGATACACCCATACGAACACCATCGGAAATCAATGCTTCCAACAATTTACCCATTGGAGTAGAAAGTACTCTTGCTTTTCCATAAGCTAAATTACCATCCATCTTTAATTCAGTAACTAAGATGGATGCTTCTCTTGGGTCAATTTCAGCTCTATCTTGAGGATGATTCATTTCACCTAATGCTTCACGGCTCTCAATTAATCCTTGAAATTTCTTAACTTCTCTTTCAATCAATCTCTTTGGATATATTCTTCCATTTCTATTTCTATCTTCTGCTTGTAAGAAAGGACCAGTAATATACATTCTTTTGTGTCCTGATGTAGATTCTTCAAGCATTTCACTAGAAATATCATTATAAGTAACTTCTGTTATCAATTTTTTATAATCTGCCATATTTAAACCTCATTATAGTCATTTTGTATAATATATTTATATAAATTTGATAATACTTCTATACGATTATTATTATAGTCAGATTCTTTAATACGAATCAATTTAATTCCTTTTGATTCAGCCAATAAATCTTTTCGTTTATCTTTATCCCAAATTTCTTGGGCAGTTTTACCATCATATACTACATCGGTCGCTTTAAATCTTTTTGGATCTGCATGCCAAAAATAACCATCATATTCAATACCAAATTTTATATCTGGTAACCATATATCAATTTCAAATCCATCTAAAACTGTTCTATCACAATGTATTATTTCTTTATTATAGTAACATTTTATTTGTTCAATAATCTCAATTTCAGCTTTACTTTGTGTTATGTCTCTTTTAAGACTAATCTTTCCTTCTTTTATATGTTTAGCCAAAGTTATTCTAGCTTTTTCCGTATTTCTGTAATTTTTAACTCCATACAATTTCATTGAAGTATTCTGTTTTAGTTTTAATGTATCAATATCATTATTACTGCATAATAATGAGCAATGTTTTAAATATCCACCTTTAAATATACCTCTAAATGTTGTTTCCTTACCACAAACTGGACAAATTCCTTCACCAGGTTTTCTTAAATACTTATCATAATATTCTTTACAAGTTATATGATGAAATTGTATTATATGTGAACCTAAACCATTTACTAATTTATTACAAATTTTACATTTATATTTACCAACATTTTCTTTTATTTTTTTATTTTTAGTTTTATATTCTGTACTACATTTTAAACAACAAAATCTTAAATAACCTATTGTATTATTATGCAATTTTGTTTGATTACCACAATTTAAACATTTACCTTCATTAGGTTTCTTTAAATTTTCATCATAATATTCTTTTGCTGTTTTATTATGAGTTATTCTTATATGTTTATATAATAAATTACTGGATTTAAAAGACTCTTCACAAACTACACATTTCCATTGAATTTTCATACATTCTCCTTTAAATTATTTAATGTCGCATTGGTAGTACGACATATTATTTATAATAAGTTAGGTGGCTTGCTACCAACAAGCCACCAAATAGGCGAGAATTTTCCTATCTGTCCTTATTTTGAAGACATATCTTCATTATTATGTTCTTCTTCCCATTTATCACGAAACTCTTGAGCATGTTTGGTAATCCAATCTCTCAATGCTTCTTCGCCTAAGTCTCTATGGGCTTTTTCGGATTCAATCCACTTATGAACTTCCATTTCTTTGATTTGGTCGGACATATATTGTTTCATTTTGTTAGATTCTTCATCAGTCATACATCCTCCACCTTACCATTGACTTGTTCCCATTCTGCTTTATAGTCTTCATATTCATTTTGAACCCAATACCATAAAGCTTCTTTATATTCTTCAGATTCTTTATCTGAATTTGCCTTCTCGGCATATTCAATCATGGCTTTAATATAATCTAATGTAAATTTTCGCTTTAATTCCCATTTGTTCATTTTCTGTTACCTCTTAAACTGGAATTATAGCCTCATCTTCACAAGTTCAATAAACCATATATTATATTTATTTCTTTTTTGGTTGATAAGTCAATGCTAGTTCCTGTTCACTAATGACTTTGAACTTATAGCCATATTTTCTACACCAAGCTCTAGCTTGTGTCCATTTCTCATGGTTCTTCTGTAATACTCTACAGACTTCCTGCCATGCACCAATTCGTTTCTCCGTCAATTTCTTCTTTCTATTAAGTTCTGGGAAAATAATTTGTCCATTTTCATTCAATCGTGGAATTTGACTTTGGGGTTTGACTTCTATAAGCCATTTTTCAACAATTCCATCTCTATTCTTACAAGTAAAGACAAAATCTGTCACATATCTATGTTGTTTGTTGTCAATGATTGAAAAATATGGAATCTCAATAACTTCAGAACCCCATTCCAAAATATTATCATTCAAGTCACACCAGTTGGCAAATATTTTCTCCCAACTACTTCTAAAAGTAATTGGTTTCGTATCACCCATCTTATTATTGTAATTCAAACATTTCTCAGGATGCTTTGGTACAAACTGACCTTTTAAGTAATTATTATTAAACAATGACATTAGAAATCCTCACCATTTTCTACTGCAAATATGATGTCTTCTATTTCTTCTTTGGCCTTTTCTTCCCATTTATCTGATAGAAAAGTATAGATTTCTTCATATTGCTTATCTGGTAATTGACCATTTATGCAAATTTCCAAAATATTTTTAGGAACTTCACATAAGTTTAAATAAGCCAATACCAAAACATAAACTTTGATATAATCCAATTCAAATAAATTTTCTTGAATTGAACGCTTCATCATTTTTTCGTTCTTAAATATAAAATTTAAATTCACATACAGTTCTTCTAAATCTTCCATAATAACCTCACAAATTTATTTATAGAAAAAGCAACCCATTTAATAGGGTTGCTTCCAATTGTAAACTTATTTTAATGTTAATTAAATTTTACACTAACCTTAATTTCATAGTTGTCATCTGTTGCATATGCTGGAATTACTGATTTGATTAATTTTTCAATATGATAAACACCATCATCGTGTTTAACACAAGTTTCCAAATCATCCATTGAACCATCTAAATTTTCTCCACGGTCAATCATAAATTCAGTAAACTTTTCCAATGTTCCAACCAATTTGATTTGCCAAGTTCTTTCAGATGTAGTAATGAAATGATAGATTTCATTTGAATTTTCACCATAAGCACCAGTATGTCCCCATTGAACAACTGGCTGATCTTCAACATCTTTAGATACAGTTGCTTGTGTATGTTGTTCAGAAATATCAAAACCATACTTAGCCAGTTTTTCTTTAAGTGCATCCATATCAATCCAAGTCCAAGCTTTATTGACCTTATCAGATGATTTGTGGAACATACCAACGGTTGCACCACCCATCTTTTGAACTTCTTCGGATTCCTTCAAACCATAAGAACGAGCCAACATATGATATGTTCTGCGACCTTCTTTAGTTGTCATATCTGCTCTCTTAACAGTATCGTGTTTGATATAAACATTGATAATAAATTCTAGTTCATCATCAGTCTTTTCAGTCAAAACACAAAATCCTTTAGATTCCAATATCTTTTTAGCTTCACTTAATAGCATAGAAAATCTCCATTATGTTTTATATTGTATTTATAAAAAAGCCATATCAATTAAGATATGGCTTTAAATTATCTAATGTAAATTGAATTAAACTTCTTCTGCAGTAACACCAGTATTTCTATCAATAGTAATCTTAACATCAATATATTCAATTGCTTCGGCAGGAACCAATCTAATATTGACATTCATAATATGTTGGTCTTCAGGATCTGCAGTAACAGAAAGTTTATATTCCAAAATACCTTCGGCAGCCTGAACTCTTGACAAGAATGCATCAATTGAGTTCTTTGCAGCACTACGAGTATTTGGAGTATTTTGCTGGAACAAGTAAGGAACCATCATATTTTCAAGTTGCTTTTCAATGTAGTTCAAACATCTACGAACATTGATTCTATTCAATGCAGATTCTTTCTTCAATGCAGTTTTGTGACCCCAAAGGACTTCACCAAATCCACCACATTGACGAGATGTATTAACATTGTTGTCATATAGCTGTCCAATTTCATCGTCAGTCAAACGAGAAAGTTGTCCGGAAGTATATTGAATACCACCACGAGCAACACCGGCAGGTGCCATCCAAGGATAAGAGAACATATCACAGTATGCCATTGCACAAGCACCAGCTACAGATTTTGGTAGATAAATCCAAGAACCAAGTGTACCATTGTAATACTTATCATAACCACCATAAGCAGCTACATAAGAACCATTGTTGAATGAGAACATCTTAGATTCTCCAAGTTGTCTCTTAATAGTTTTTGATTCCTTAGAGGTAAGTTGGACTACACCAATATCAATCTTTCTAGAAGATGCAATTTCAGCAATCTTTCTCTGCATTGCACCATAACGCTGACGGCTATTGAATGAATCAATTGCTTCAACATTGAACAAGATATCAAAATCAGCCTTCTGTCTATCACGATAGAGTTTCAAGGCAGCAGTCTTTTCAGTTACATTGTTCTTCTTGGAGTTAGCACCACCAGTCAATTGATAAATTGCGAATGTTTGAGAAGGTTGAGCATAAGTACCAGCACCAGTCTTGGCATCATTTACAGAATTACGAGATACATAAATGTATTCAGAATGTCCGTTAATGACATTTGGTGCAAACAAGGAATTACCTTCAGCATCCTTTGCTTGTGGGTCATTGGAAACATACCAAGATTCAATTGGGTCCTTCAACAATGCTTCCATACCAGTTCCCCAAGCAGCATCAGGAGTTTGGGTCTTGGTCTTTACATAAACATTGATACGATAGACCTTCTTCCAAGTCAAATCGTCTACATCATTATCAACCTGGTCTTCATCGTCATAACGATATTTCCAGTTGAAAGCATTCTGGTGATTCAATGCTGGAATGTCAGCACATTCAGTAGTGATAACAGATACACCAATATCATTACCATATTCACCAGGACCAATTGAAGCGATAATCAACTGATTGTTCTTGTTAGATACATACTGTTCAATGTCACCATTACCTGGTTCATCGTCAGATTCAATAGAAATAGTATAACCATCTCTATAAGTATCATTTGTGGAATTTAATACTTCGGAAGATGCAATAGCAACCATCTTATTGATTGGTTTTTCGCTTTCGCCTTCTTTCTGTAAACCATCTTGCCAAGGAATTACTACGCCATTTGGATTGTTCTGTACATATGTTGCAACAGTTTGAGCTTTGGTAGCATTCTTTTCAGCAATTGTCCAGAACAAGAACTCATTGTATGGTTTGTTTTTTTCGTTAGAACCCTTGAACAAGTCCCAATCTTCAGTGTAGATAATTTTTTCTGTTAGATTTTCTTTATAACTATCTGTATCAAAGTTACCATCTTCGTCTAATGGTTTACCATTCCATACATCGTAATATTTCAACAATGAATATTTGTCTGTGGTAATTTCAGCAACATCTACACCATATTCGTCAGCAAGTTCAGATACTTTATCTGGGTCAATGTTGAACAATTCGCTCAATTTGATTACATAAACATCTTTTCTATCAGTCCATTCAGTTGATTCAGTTGGAGCATCATCACCATTCAATGCAATCAATGCTTCCTGTTTGGTATTGAAACCATATTCACGGAATTGAATACCAGCAGCTTGACCAACAGAATTTACGAAGTCAGCAGACAATACATAATGAGTCTTATTGGTAATGTCATCCCAGTCACGGAATACAATCTTCAATGCATCTTCAGGTTCTGAACAATATGCTGTAGTTTGTTCTGCAGAACCCGCATAGAAACTTGTTGGTGTGAATATTTCTTGATAAGTAAATTCACCTTCATAAGTAGAATCATTTTGTGCACTTAAAATTTTATCTACCAATTCTTCAGAGAAATAAGCCGTCAAAGAAATCGGTTCACCATTCAATGTATCAGTTCCTGGAACAACAAATTGTGTTTTGTATCCCTTAATTACTTGGGTTGCAGTCGTTTCTTCACCGGTTGTAGTATAAGTAATTGGAGTCTTATTTACAGCAAATGCATCTGGTGAAATTCCACTAGATTCCCATGCTTTATTAGTGAAAATCAAATCGTCACATTTCTTTGTAACTTCACCGGTATTACTTACCTTTGTAGCAAATTCAAGATATTGACCATAATCTTTTACAATACATTCTTCATCCAATGTAGCTTCTTCATTTGGCTTAGATTCACATACAGTCTTATAGACAGCAATGGAAGCTGGAGCATCTGTAATCAAATCTTTAATTGTTGCATATTGAGCTCTTTGCTGTAATGCGAATGCAGATGTATAATCGTTTGCAACCCATTCACCAGATGTAGTCAAAGCAGAAACAGTAGTGACAGTATCAAGAGGTCCAAGCAATTTCAACTGTGAATCATCTTCATTGTTGATATACTTGAATTCAGATGTATCTTTAGACAAATATTTGTCATTAATATCAGCATCAGTATATGGATATTGAATCTGAGCATAACCTTCATCACCCATAGTAGCACGAACACAAAGCAATTGGTTAGAAATTGCCAAATAGTTTTCGGCAGCAAAGTGACCATAGTCATCTAGATTTTCAGGTTCACCATAAATCTGTGTGAAATAATCGTAAGAAGAAGTCAATATTCTTTGGTTTACAGGACCTTTATTTGACTTCAAAACAATAGCACCAATTCCCAATCCAGGAAGGGAATTTGAACGGACGGTATTATCAATTTCGGTAAATGATATACCTGGCACTGAATATTTAGCCATAATTTAATTCCTCATAAAATAAACGAAAATAATAATATCACTCACTCACAATTTTATTAAATACAATATATTTATAAGTAAAGGTGGCTAAAAAGCCACCATTTTATTCAGCTTCATAGGTCATTATCATTTGCGGTATTATGCCACATTTCTGTATCTCTTGTCTAGCCGTATCTTGTGTAGCATTGTAGACCGTAACAAATGGATAACAGACATGCAAATATTTATCGTTTACATTGGTTAAATCTATATTTGCTGTTAGAACCACTCTTGAATAGGTATAATTTGTACCTGCAGATGGTGAATATCCAGTACTATTAAAATCTTGTGTTGTATCAGGTATTGTATTTCCAAATGTGTCTTCAGTATCAAATTTATACATCAAATCATAATCGTGGTTATTTGTATTGTCATTTACACCAAAACGAGACATAATCAAATTATTATTATGACCGTAATACAATCCTTTATATGAAGGATTAGCTGTATTGGCTGTATATGAATACAATAACCATTTTGAAGATGTAGCAGAATCTATACCAAAATCATTAAAAGCTCCACCAGATACAGTTGCAGTTGTATTATAAAATGCCTTTCTATAATCAACGAAATTATCCTCAGTTGTTTCGGCTGAACACCATACTCCTTCATATTCTTGTGGAACTGTTGGTGGATTTGTTTTCCAATCTGATTCTGTCCAAGTAACATTTCTATATCTTGAATTACCATTTACACCATCTAGACCTTCAACATTGATATAACCATTGAACGATTTAGGTCCGGTAGAAATATTCTTACCATAGAATTTAAATCTACTTACATGATTCTTATATGGGTGGTAAGACTTTGTACCTCTACATATAGGACATACTATGTAACCTGGCTGACCTCTAGATTCATTAGGATTAATGATAGCATCATCTTTATTGTTTTTCATACAGTAACATCTAAAATCACCATCACCATAACTATGAGTTAAACCATCACCACAAATAGGACATGGTACTTTAGCTGTTGCTGCATTGATTACATTATTGGTACTATAATTTGTACATTCATACCAAGCTATATTATTTGGATATGTCGCAGATGGACAATTACCATTTCTACGAACCCAATTAGAATTATTAGCAAGAACAACAATTCTTCTTGCACTTCCATTTCCACCACAAACCAATCCTTGTTCAACAGAAAGTTTATACAAATCATTAGTGAACATATAGAATCCATAAGGTTGTGTATATGGGTCATTAGCTGCTGTATATACAGGAATAGGAATACCACTTAAATTGCTTCCGTATTGTCTTACTTTATCAGCAAGATGTTCTGAATTTAAAATGCTATACATGCTTACATTTCTTGCTTTTTCAAAAGTATAACTTTTGCACCTTAGATATCTTGTACCATCTTGATCTTTAGCTATATCTGATATAGGTTGGTCATTAACACCATTAGTACAGAATGGGCAATATTTAGCACAAACATGCTGGGTACCAGCAGTAACAGTATTAGGACAAGCACCAGTTTCAGATTCAACACCAGTATACATTTTTGTGTCTTGAACATACTGCAAACACATATGCTTCCAGACATTTGGGTCATCTAGTGATTGTTTTTCTTTTACAAAACTATCATTATATTTAAAACTTGATATATCATAGTCTTGTTGTGATTTAACAACAGGAACATCAGTTTGTATATTTGTTGCTTTCTTTAGATTTGAACTTATATCACCATTATACAAACTTGCTGATAAGTCTGTAACACCTTGCCATAATTCATTATTATTTGTTGTATAAAATAATGCTTGACAATATTTCTTATAATTTTGTTGTGATAAATCTGCACTAAATGAATCTGAATTTTGTATAAAAACTTCTTCTAGATTATTGCTTAGGGAAGGTGTTGCAGAAAAACTTGTGAAATTATTGTTTGCATAAAGATACAAACCTTCCATTTTAAGTTTAACTTTTGTACCGCCAGCATTCTTAATTTGAGAAATATCTAATGTAAAATGTGGAGTGATATCTTGTGAATGAGTTATAAAATCAAATTTATTATTGCAATTATAAGTATTGGTTACTAATGGTTCAGACTTAATGAAATGACCAAAGGTTGAATTATTATCAAAATTATCACTCAAAAAGGCTTTACATAAATTAAATTCTGCTGAAACATTTGAGTGAAATTCTTGGTTTGGTCCGTGTTTTGAATAATTAAAATAACCTAAATTTTCTTCACCCATTCTCCAAGATAATTTACCACCACTTAAATAATCAACATCTGAAATACTATTATCGTAATATCCTTGATTATACTTGAATAGTTCAGTCTTATATAGCATTGGTGTTATATTATAAGGCTTTATGTATGTAGTCAAACCCGCATTTGTAAAATTATATTTACCACTAATACTACTTATAGCTACTTGGAATATTGGCATATAACCATATTCAATTTCTTCAATAGGATTATTGCTGTCATAACCTGTATTGAAAAATGGCAATGAGCCATCTTTAATATAGAAAGATTGATGACCACAACCTTCACCAGCTCCATAAGCTGTATCTGAAGTTGAAGGCTGCATTGTTTTAAAACGATATACTTCTTTAATTGGTGAAGCACCATTAACATCTTGGTCAGTCCAAACTTTACCAGTTGATTTATCTTTATAATAATAAGCCATACATTACCAAATAAAAAACACATTGTCCGGAACCATATCAACACTATCTGTAATATAGTTCGGTCCACCGGACACATTCACACCTGCGGTTAATCCAAATTTATTTCTATCAAATGGGTCAAATATATCGTATGCAACAGGGTGACCATTTTTCTTTGCTGATGTTACAATGTCAGTCATTTCGTAAGTTCCATCTGGCATTTTTACATTTGTATATTCAGCATAATTTTCATTAGGTCCGCCAAAAGTACTTATCAATGTACCAGCATAATGTGATATATCTACATTTATAAATCTTGCTGTTGTAGGAAGACCTGTTGTTGTGTAAGTAATTCCTTCAATTGTTGTAGTTGAACCACCATCTGCACTTATTTCATTTGTCGGTTCAGATGGTAAAATTGTTGGATTGTCTTCCGGTGTTTCATTATATTCAATCCAAGATGTTACTTGTGTATCATCATAACTATAAGTCAAAAATCCATTAGAATCAAAACCTAATCTATTATCTGCATCATGACTTACATTTAAACTAACAATGTACTTATCTGGGTCTTCTAATACACCAAATTCTTTACTGTATTTGTAATCATTTTCAGTGATATTTCGTGAAATGGTATTTGTTGCTGTATTGATGTAAATTCCTAAACCAGCACTATATTTGTTCGTCAATTCACTTGAAACTGATTCAATGGCATTTGCTAAATACACATCTCTATAATGCAATGCTGAAAGTGTGTTTTCTGTAAATGCTAAACCATCTGTAACAGTAAATCTATTCCATTGTTGAGGAATCAAATTTACTGCAGTATTAACACCATCATTGAAATTATGGGCACTTTCATATAAATGATATACTATTTCTGCCATCTTATCCTACAAATACTATTGTACCAACATCTGGGTCAATACCATTTTCACCAAGCATTGTATTAGAAATATTTGAAGTAAATTGTACATTTAAATTAGACATTTCATAACTATAATCGTATTGTTTTCTTTCAACAATATTTCTAGCTGAATAACTTGTTGCAATTACTCCAGTCAAATCGCAATACAAACCTTTTGTATCATCCCATTTAATAGTTGTACCGTCATATTTCAAATCAACATTATATGTTACTTTACCAACATCTGTTTCTGTTGAAACATCAAAACCTTCTTCACTAAATTCATACACTTTTTCTTTGTATTCATCATCATCTACTGAAATCGTGTATTGGTTAAAGTCTCTAGATGAAGTTGGGTCTGTCATTTCAATTTTAATACCTTCACCAGCATTATAAACAATCTGGTTGGCACTCAAATTTTCAATGCATTCAGCCAAATAAACATCTCTAGCACTCAATGGTCTAATGTTATTGTTGTTTTGCCAATAACCATCTGCAACAGTCTGTCTAGTCCAAGGAGATACATTCAAACGAGCTGTAGTACCATTTTTAAAGACATGGTAATATTCATCCAAATGTGAACTAATTGCTTTCTGTTCTTCAGCCATTCCCACACTCCTACAACTTCATTAATTCTTGTCTTACTTGACCGGGACTTTCAAATTTAATGCCTTTGCCACCTGCCATTACGAATGATTCTATGTTCTTTCCAAAGTCATCAATCAACAAACTGCTATTTGAAGCATATTTTGCTTTGGCTTTACCTGTCTTAACAATGTAAATATTTTTGTTAGGAACTCTAGTATTGTTCATTAACCATTCATATTTACCTTGTACGCCTTCATCGTAATTGACTTGAGACAAGATACAAAGGTCAATACCTTGTTCATCACAATATTTCTCTAGCCATTTGTAGAATCGTTCGCCTTCAGGTGTCCAGGGTAGATTTGCCCAGAAATCAATACCGTTGGCATGAACCTTTTCCCAATCAACTTTATAGCCTTCAATTGCATCTAATTCTTCGCAACCCTTGCGAAAATCAACTATGCAACCATCCATATCAAGATATATTGTGTCAATTCCTTTCATATTATATTTATAATTTGATTATTCAATTCCCATTTCTTCTAAAGTTTTGATATTTAATAGGTTATTTCTATCAGAATTCAAATGAGCAAAAATTAATTCACTTATATTATAATGTTTTTTCTCTTGTAAAGTACTAACTAAATTTGTATCTATAATTCCAACATCGGCTTCGTCTTCAGGTATAGTATAACATTCATAATCACTTTCAAATCTATACTTTACAAATCCTTTCCAGCTATCACCATTCCAAATACCTTTTCCTGCATAATCTTCAAAGTCATAAGCATTATCCCAAGTTTTTGGATTTATGTCATGACAAAGTATTACACCTTTTGAACTCAAACATTTTATAGAATTTTTTATATCTCTATATACTTGATGTCCCTCATGTAAACCGTCTACAAAAACTATATCAAATTGTTTATTACTAATTTTAAAAAATTCATCAGATGTTAAAACTAAATCTGCTTTAGCATTTGGGTCTGGGTCAATACACAATTTATCTGGTGCTATTATTTTATTGAAATTTGATTCTCTATTTCTTGTTCCAATTTCTAGATATGATTTTAAATCATATTTCTTAATAAAATAATTAATTATGTCACTATGATGCATTATTTCACCTATTCACACAATAAAAGGTTCTCATTTAACAGGAGAACCTTTATTTTATAATTGTTTGTTTATTTATTAGATATATTCTTCTAAGTCTTCATCATCATCATCACTGAACCACTCATTTGAACGAGCCATATCAGCGACATCATCTTCAGACATATATTGCAAAGCAGCTTGTCCAACTTGTTCCCAAGATAAAGTACCATTATCGCATAGTTCATAAACTCTATTAGTAGCTTCACGAACACCTTCTGTCAAAAGATATTCATTTTCTTCCAATATTTGTTTTGCTTCATTCAATTCCATTATTGGACCTCATTACTTATTTGGGCAGGAATTATGGACAGAATTGTCAATATAAAGACCAATGTTTGCCAACAAATCACGCATAGCAATGTTAGATTTTTCAGCAATTGCTTTACGAATATCCTGTGTATATTTGATATAATCGTCTTCGGATTTGAAGTCGGTTGGTTGAACGAGTTGCTTGGTAGCATATTCAACAATAGCCAAACCAATGTCTTCACCGAGTTTCTTAAGACCAAGCTTCATTGTAGTATTGCCAACATAAGATGCAACAATACCAGCACCACCGGCAGGTTGTGCTTTTGGAGCTTGTGGTGCTTCCTGTACTGGAGCATCGGCATCCAATGGTTCATTCATGATAGTGCCGTCTTCATTCAAACGATTGTGGTAATATTCTTTAAAATCCATATTTAAATCTCCATTTTATTTTATTTATATCCTAGAAAATGTCATCATCTTCAGCAGCGATTTGACGGCATACTTCATCAACTTCTTTTGTATTAGAGAATTTGACTCTTAAATCTGGTGTATTGAAAATATAGTTCTGTAGTTTTTCATATTTTCCTTCTTCATCCAAATTCTTATAACCATCAGTTTCACGATATCTTCTTAATTGTTTATCTTCTTTGATAGTTCTAATAAAATCTTCAATGGTACTTTCCTTCAAGAAATTTCTAAAGTCAGACTTGATTTCAGTTTCTTCAAAGATTCTGTCCATTGTGTAATTATACTTGTTTTCATCGTAATCTAAGCACAAGTCAAGCAAATCACCGAATTTGGCTTCACATTCGTCTTCATTCAAGGTCAATCTATCTGAAACGAAAGTCAATAAATCAGCTCTAGTAGCTTCTATTTGATTTTTCTTAATCATTCTCAAATAGCTATCAACAGCGGTTTCAAGACCATCTCTAGTTACTTCAACCAAAATACCATTTTTCAAATTTTCATATGATTCTTTATAAACAACCTGTTTGGCTTTCTTATAGTCGGACAACATATTTTTAACGATTTTACCAACAGTAGCCGTATTGTTAATTGGTTTAGCTTTGAAAGAAGTACTTTTCATTAAAGTATTGAATTTGGCATGCTTCTTGGCTTCACCACCAATTTTAACAGACAAATCACCACTATCTAAAACTTTAATAGAACCAATCTTAGCCTTACCAATTATGGAGCGGTCTATGATGTCATAGGTAGTATCATCAAACTTCTCTACTCCAAAACCAGCATTTATAAAGATTGGAAGTATCTTTGAAATAAATTTGTTGTTTTTTGCTTCCATACTAAAACTCCATATATCCTATCTAATCTATTTATAAAACTTGGTCAGAATTTGTGACTTTTGAGCTTGTTACATAAGGTGCTGCAGAAATATAGTCATCTGTTAATACAATGTTCTTTATTCCTGTAGAATGGCTACAATCTGAATCCCAATCTCCAAAACCAAACAGATTCTTATATTGTTTTACTACCAATCCACCACGAGATATTACTGTTCCTTTGGAATCTTTATTTACCACATAGGATGGGTCATACGAAAACTCCCAAATGGTGTCTCTAGCAGAATATGCAGATTTAGCCGAATCTGTAACAATGGTTGTATCTAGTGTTTTGGTATCGGGGTTAAATGTCGCAGAATTGCCACTTACTGACCAGAAATTGGCTTTGGTATTCACACTATTGGTATTCCATTCAACTGTCGCCTGAGGGCCAAGTGCTTTCAATTGCTGGTCAATCGTATTCCAAGCATTGGAATTTACATCTGCCAATGCAGAATATGTTAAAATTTGTTTACTTCCAATTGGGTAATTTACAACATCTTCCAATTCTTCATAATAGTATTTTTTACCATAGTCACCATTCATAAACGATTCACTAAAATCTGTCATAGCAGATGCTCTAGCAACTTTAGTACCGAATTGCAAAGAGAAATCATATCTATCTGTAAATGGATTATTAACAGAATAGTTACCAATCATTTTCTGTTCATAAATTTCATCACTATTTCGTACACCGCAATGAGTAATGATTTGGTCAATTATAGCAGTGTCTTGAATTGGCTTATAGAAGAATGCTTCCAAGGTAAATGTGAATGAAGCGGTACTTTCTCGTTTGTCTTCTTCACCAAAATCAGATGTAATTTCCTGACTAATGCTATCCATTCTAACTTTAATTGAACGGCGTTTATTCATGAACCAGAATTCTTTCAAATCAATATAACTTTCAGGAGCAAAACGAACTAGAATCTGTTCAACAATCTGATTCAAGTCAGACACATGTTCAGTTTTGGCTTCCATTGTAATTGTGACGTTGTAAGGAACTGGCTGTACATCGGCCCAAAACTTATTAGCCATAATGTAATCAATTCCATTTACCTCAAAGTAGTTTGAGTAGAATCCACGAACTTCACCTGCACCAGCATAGCGGTCACCAGCAAATTGATAACCATCAATACGATAAGTCATGTTAGGAAGTTGGATATAATATTTCTTACCTGATTCTTGTTCCACTCTGAAATCATGTGACTTCATACGAGGACCGTATTTAATAGGAACTTGAATCTTCTTAATTGGTTCACCTTTTTCATCGTAACGAATTACGAATACATTGTTGAAAAAGTTACCAAAACCAATTACCAAAGCTCGTATAGAATCAGCGAAGAAATAATTTCTCGGATAACCTTCATTTGGAGCATTGTCAATTACACCCTTATGAAAGTTATGCAATGATGGGTCATACGCAGGATTAGCTGTTAAACTTTTCTTATTTTCAGTCCAATTACTCATATTATATTTATGTAATCATTTGGAAATATACTGTTATCTTCGTCTAATCCTCTATAATATTTTATATCTTTATTATTTCCAATAGGTACAATACTAAGAGTTCTTGAATCAATAAATGAACTAGATTTATTCAAATAATATGGCTGATTCGTTAAATCTACAAAATTTTTATAGTTTTTAATTATGTAATCTACAACACTATCAAATCGGGTTTTTCTACAAATATATGCTTTATGTCCTGCATACAAGAATAAACTTAAACCGTGGTTTGGGTCACCTACGAAATTATATGTTGCTTCAGTAACTTGTGGGTAAATATCCATAAAGAAATCATCTACAGCAATAATACCATTTTCATTCAATAATGGTAAACTCATATTTAAATCATTCCAACAATTGTTATAAGAATGACCTGCATCAATATGAATAAATTTTGCTGATTTTTCTTTGAATTTTGTAATACACCAAGTCATATCATTATACCATTCAATTTTTGGTGTATTTTCAGATAATTTCTTTATATTATCTTTAATAGTATCAAATTGCATATTCATATCTACAAGTTTAAGTGTTTCATTTTCATTAATATAATTATTGAAAATTCCAGCACTTTTACCTGTAAATACACCTAATTCAATAATATCTCCGGTAATATTAAATGTATCAAGATATGATAGTATAAATTCTAGAGAAAAAAATTGTTCTTGATTACACCAACCTTCAATATTATTAAAAGTATCTAGTTTAGCATTAAAATTATTTGCATGTTTAACTAGCATACATGTTCAAGAGAACCGTCACCGGCTTCATTACCCAAAAAATTGTTAGACGAAATATTTGTAGAAATACCAAATGTCGGACAATCCATTAATGGTGATGTTCTTGTTATTGTTATTTTATTTGAATATCCATTATTACATTCCTTTAATGTTGTCACAAAATCTTCACTTAAAAGTGTATCAGACCAAAATTTATAATACTTCTTACTACAAATTAATCCTTTACATACTCCTGCAGCGAACAAAACATAATCAGGATTCATATCAAGCCATTTGTATGTTGCTTGTGTAATTTGTGGGTACATATCAAAATAAAAATCATCCAATATAATTACACCATCATTAAATAAAAGTTTTCTAGCTAAATTCAAATCATTAAAGACTGCAGTATAACTATGTTCACCATCAATATGAACTATATCCATCCAAGGTATATTGTTTTTCTTTAAATCACTGTAATCTGATATATTTCTTTCTATAACTATTTGACCATCTGGACAATATTTTTTACAATTTGTTTCAGTGATTCCAGCACGAGTTGGATCTGGTTCAATTCCCCAATATGTACCTTTATTATCGTTTACATACGAAGAAAATATAACTCCACTGCGACCATGCCAAGTACCTATTTCCAAAACATTCTTTGGATTTTTAATACGGCAAATTAAATCTAGAAGAGCCAGTTGAACTTTCCAACTAAAACCTTCAATATTCATTATTTCATCTAAATTTATTTTTGAATCTAACATATTAAACCTTCAACTTTCTATCACGATAATATGGTTTAAGTTTATCCAATTCACGAATAACAACATCGTCAATATGAGCAATATCATATTCCAATGCTTTGATATTCTTTTCGTGGTCTTTAATATCAGTCTTAATTTTGTCTTGGTCAATCTTCTGCAAACTAATTACACGCTGGTCACCAATGTATTTTGCAGCTTCCATTGCGAATGATTTACCCTTCAAACCAGGCATATTTTCTGCAATGTACTTGATTGGGTCTTTTTCTTCCAATGCTTTTACAATGACCTTAATGTTCTGTGAAGCAAGTAATCTCCAATCACATTTCTGTTTCTTTTCTTCTTCAAGTTTCTTTTCAACTTCACACATCTTAGTTTCAACACCCTTACGCCAATCAACCCACATATTCATTAGGTCTAACATATTTGGAATAAGAATCTTTGTATCAACATCTTTTTCAATTGCTTTAGACTTCTGTCTTTCAATTGCATAGAAACGATAGCTTTCAGACTTAATCAAATGCTTGTGGATTTTCTTTTCAAAGTCTTCTTCATTCTTGATTAGAACTTCCAACTTACAAGGGTCGGTCTTCGTAGAAGAATCGTTCACATAGATTACTACGCCATCGTCAATCATGGAAATCATCTTATTAATGAAAGTGTTTGGAGAGAATCCTGGACAATAACCAGTAACAGTCAGCAACATATTTTTCTTTTCACGAACCAAAGTATAATCACATTCATACTTAATGGAACCTTCACCATTCTTATAAACGGCTTCAACTTCTGCTGGTGTAGAAATTATCTTACCACCGTATTTATGGTCAGGTCCCTTCATTACCTTCATAATGTCTTTGATTTTTGTTGCTTGACCTTTCTTGATAACAACCTTCATTGCATCAACAATTTCTTTCAAATTGTGAGAAGGAATATTACAACTCAAACCAACTGCAATACCTGCACATTCATTGATAAAGAAGTTTGGCAATCTGGTAGTCAATACAACAGGTTCCTTAAATTCGCCTGTATAGTTTGGAATGTAATCAGCAACATCCATACATTCAAGCATCTTCATACCAACTTCGGAAATTTTGGCTTCGGTATATCTATCAGCAGCAGGACCATCAGTCAAGCTACCCCAGTTACCTTGTCCATAAATCAGTGGATATTCACTTGTTGCCAATGTCACCAAAGAACCATAAGCAGAACCATGTGGGTGATATTTACCCATACAGTCACCTGTGATTCTAGCAGACTTTACTGTTTTATTATCCCATGTTGCTTTCAAATCTTTGGCTGTCCAAATCAATCGTCTTTGTGCGGGTTTCAAACCATCACGGAAATCAGCCAATGCTCGGTCTTCCAAAACATCCAATCCATAAGTTTTCATGTTCTTATGGAACATTTCTTCAGCGTTAATTGTTTTGGAATTGTTATCTTCAAAAAATTCGTCTAATGTATTTTTCTTTTTCATAATAACCTATTTATAATGCATTAGCAAATATAAAAAAATCCCACCAGTGAAGGCAGGATTTGAATTTTTTGTTTTAATTAAACTTAAAACATTGAATCAATGTTTTTACGCATTTCTATCTGTTTTGCGATTTTAGCAACTTCGTTGGCTGCCAAGGCATTGTTTTTCAAAATCTCTTGCATTTGTGTTTTAGTCAATTTCCTAATATCATGTCTTTCTAAATGAATCTTATTCAAAAAGTCATCATAGTTTTCTTCATTAACACCTACTTTGATAATGTTTGAATAATCAAATAGATAACATTCTGGTACATTGTTATCAAATTGCGGTTCAATTACGAAAATAGGTTTTCCGGCCAAAAATGAATTTTCAGAATAGGTTTGAAAATCGTCAATGAATCTCCAACTACGGCGATATCTTGTGGCTGTAATTGGTACAAAGTTTTCTTCAAAAAATGCTTTATACTTTTGCAATTCAAATATTACATCACTAGATGAAATCATAAGCCATTTTGTCCATTCGTTTTTGAATAAGAAATCGTTTTCTCTTATTCATAATTTTAGAGATAAAATATCTAGCTGATTCAATTGTACTGACTACCACATTTTTTGAATAATGATAACAAGTTCTAGCTTCTATATCAAATTCCATATTAATTTGCAATTTACCTTCATCCAAAAGTATAATTAAAGGATAATCTCCCCACTTATATTCTGGACTAATAAAACCAGAACATGAGCCTTCATTGTATTTGTGTAAATTGAATTCTGCTAATAGCTGTTCAAATTCTTTATATGTCACTATTCTTCCTTTAGTGTGGAAATATCACCATCTGCAAAGAACAAGGCACTATCCTTGTACAATTTTCCACCTTCATGCAAATCAGCGGTAACCAAATATGTGTTCCAACCAACTCGGTCATCATAACCATATTCACGGCATTTAAGAGTATCAACATCGTACATACCAAGATAATACAGACGAATGTGTTCTTTCAATTCCTTCATAGAATCAAATTCAACCATACGTTCCATTGCTTCGTCAATTGCTAAACCAGAACATGCTGGGCGAAACTTCATATTATTACCTCGTTGTTAAAATTTTATTATAATATAATAAAAACCTCTAAGTTTGACAATAAATTTTTTGTAAAAATATTTTTACTCAAAATCCTTTTTCATTTCATCTGTTCGCTTATAAATCAATAATTTTTTAATAGCCATTTCTCTATTTTCAGATTTTTTGATTTCTAACCATTGAGAATATATATTTCTCCAATCAGCTAATATACGATTTTCGTTATCTGGATGTAAAAATTCGTCAATATATTCTTTTTGAATTTGTATTTGTTCATTGCAACCACTAAATTGCACTGGTATATCAATTGTTGGATATTCAAAACTGTAAAGTACATTTACATGATAAGTAAAATCTACAACACAATTAACTTTTACACTAGCAATAACCAATTCCATATTAAGATGCTCATCATAGTCAGAATAAGTTTTCATAAACAAATCTCTTTCACTCATACAAGTTTTGAGTGTATGTATAAATTCATCGTAATCTTTTTCTAATTTATTTTTCATTGTTTTAAATATAAAAAATCTATGGTATCTCGCAACCATAGATTTTTATTTTTATCCTATATTGAACTTTATTTATCAATACCAAGTAATTCTTTACGGAATGCAGTACCTTCACCCATAGTGTCCTCACATGCTTTTTCAGTCACATCAGTCCATTTGATTTGAATTAACTTTCTAGTTTGTGGATTCAAACAAATTTCACTCAATTGTTCTGGTGTACATTCTCCCCAACCTTTCAATCGAGTTACTGTATAATCAGAACATTTCAATTGTTTCATTTGTTTATCAACTTCACCACGAGTCATTCCGAATACTTTCTGTTTAGAACCTGTAGCCATAAACAATGGTGCGTCAATTATATAAAGGTGACCATTCTTGATTAAGTCTGGCATATAATTAACGAAGAATGCTGTACACAAATTTGAAATGTGACCACCATCAGTATCAGCATCAGTCAATAGAATTACTTTACCAAATCTAAGTTTTGATTCATCATAATCAGCTTGAATACCACAACCAAGTGCAGCAACAAGGTCCTTGATTTCTCTATTACCTTCACATTTTGCTTCACCTTTCTTCTGTGGTTTGCCAAACAATTCTTCAGGTGTTGCTTTAGCTGCATTAATGATTTTTCCCTTTAGTTTCAATTCGCCTTGGAATCCTTCTCTAGCTTGTTTGAAGTGACCACCAGCAGAATCACCTTCCACGATGAACATTTCCAAGTCTTTTGGATTCTTATATTTGCGTCTATCGGCATCAAGGAACTTATCACTAATATACTTACTACCAGCATTCAATGTCTTTAGACCTTTAAGCAAATCCTTAGAAGCCTTCATTTTTTCCTTTTGTTCAAACATCTTTTCAGCATATTCAACAATTCGGTTTAGAAGGTCCTTATTCTTCCTAAAGAATTTTTCCATAGGTCCAGTCAACTTCTCAATGATTTCCTTTTCAACTGGAGTATTAGTCAATTCATTCTTGGTCTGACCTTGATATTGTGGGTCAGACATCTTGTGGTGAATTGCACCAATAACACCTTCAAGAATATCATCGTTTAGAATCTTCTTCTTACTATTGGCTTTAATAACATTGCAAATAGTTTTCTTCAAGCCATTCAAATGTGTACCACCAAGATTTGTATAGCAAACATTAACGAATGATTTGAATGTATTACCATCTTGCTTCGTGAAATTTACTGCAACATCAGTAAAATCGTCTTGAAATGTGAATACAGTATCATCTTCACTATGAGATACCAATTCTGTCAAACCATTTTCAGAATAAAATTCAATTTCTTCATTGTCATCTATCAACAAATGAATATGAAGACCAGGGCAAAGATATTGAATATCACCAAGTTCCTTCTTCAAACGAGGTAAATCCAAATCTGTAGAATCAGTAAAAATTGTTTCGTCTGGAGTCCATTGAACAATCGTACCTTTCTTCTTAATCAAACCCTTATATTCTTCAGGCAATCTACAACGAGATACTTCACTTGTTACAATACCTTTTTCAAATGTTTGTGTGTAGAACCAGTTGTCACTGCTATTGTTTGACCACACTTGAAGTTGCTTAGAAAGTGCTGCAATAGCCTTTTGACCAATACCATTCAAACCAGATGAAGTCTTATAAGCATCGTGATTGAACTTACCACCTGCATGCAATTGAGTAAATACAAGTGTCAATGAGTTCATTTGTGCTTTTTCATTCCAACCAACTGGAATACCTCTACCATTATCAACAACAGTAGTTTGTTTAGTCTTGGTATTGTAGAATACCCAGATGTTTTTATTGTAGCCAGCAAGGTATTCGTCAATCGCATTATCAAGTCCGTTCTCTAAAAAGTCTATATAATCCATCTGATGGATTACCAGATACCGCTCCAATATACATAGTTGGGCGAACACGAACTGTTTCCAATCCTTTTAAAAATTCAATACTATTTGAACCATAATTACTCATTATTTTTTACCTTTATTTTTAATGTTTTTAAAAAATTTTTACCATATTTTTGATTAACATATCTTATATAAATTGAACAATCTGTCAAAATTTTTATATTATTTTCAATCATACATTGATGTTTGGCTTCCATTATATCATCTCTTATTTTTAATTCTTCAGGAGTATATTTATTTCGTTTATATGGATTTATCATATTTCCATTTGGATTTTTATTTACAAAAAAATGTAAACTTTTAATTTCAATAAATTCATTATTAACTTTAAAATCTGGAAAATAAAATTTAATTGAATTATTAACAACATATACGAATTTATCTTTTGGATGGTATTCAAATGGAATTTTATTATCAGTAAGCCAAATATAATAGGCTATTTCCCAACTACTATCAAAATTTATATTATTATAAGTATATTTCTTTTTCTTATTTTTATTTATTTCTTCTGATTGTGAAGGATTATCACATCCATAGTGTAATCTACAGGTTTCAATTTTCTTTTCTTTTATAGAATCTAATTGAGAAACATTATTTACATTAAACATCTTTTTTGTATATTCAGGTCCTATTGTATATTCAACACCTCGTTTTTTAAGATTTGTTTCTTTTAATTTTTCAGTATTGTTCGCCCATACATGTCCTGTATTTTTTAAATTTGTTTGTTCACATTTTTTGTTTATTATTTCAGATGCTTTACCACAACCACCATATAAATCTTTACATGTTTTCTTAAATTTATCCTCATTTCTAAATTTTTGTCCTGGATTTTTAACACCATATTTTTCTTCAAAATTCTTTTCCCATTGTTTTCTATATTCAGGATCTTGCATTTTATTTTCATATCCAGTTTTTTCTAAACAATTTTGTTTCATTTTATTTTGAATTATTGGGTCTTTTATTGAACAAGACATATTACAATGTGTTTTATATCGTTTTTGTAATGATAAAAATCCAGTTGGTTTACCACAATAATAACAATAACCTTCACCAATTTCTTTCATATACTTATTAAAATATACTTCATTAGTATAATTGTGTTCTTTTCGTATATGATAACCAAACTCTCTTACTTTCTTTGTTTGATAAGGGCATAATTTACATTTATAAATTATATTCATAATTAAATGTCACCTAAAGTATCTTCTGTAAAATCATAATCATTTTCATAAAGTTTCATTACAGTTTTTGTTTCTTTCCATAATTTTTTTAATCTTGAACTGATAATACTATCTATTGGTTCAGTAGTTATTTTTTCTTCCATTTCTAATGTATCTTTTAAAAACTTTAAATAACTTTCAATTCTACCAATATAAGTTTTACCATTCATTTCATTTATATTATATAAACTCGGAAATGAGCCATATTCATTAGCATCTTTTATATGTTTATAATCATCCTTGTTTAATTTTGGATGTACAGTACCATGTCTTTCAAGTATATTTTTCATTAAGTATTTTAATTGTGTAGTTAAACCTATTAGTTCAAAAAAATTATCATTTTGAATCAACATATTATTTACCTATCTTCTAATTGCTCTTTAATTGTTAATCTTTTTCTATATCTAACTTTTCGTTTTTCACACTTATGTTTTGATTTATACCAAGGCTTTAACTTACCTCTAAAAATATAATCCATTTTCATAGATTCTTCAAAATCTAAATCTTCAGCGGATTTATTTAGTTTCCTTTTGGGTTTATTAGCCATTATCTTATGGTATTCTCTGTCTTTTTTAGTTTCTCGCATTAATTTTCTCCATTCATTTTAAATACAATTAATGTTTCGTCTAGCTTTGCATTGTAATTAATGCTATGTACATAGAAATCAGATTCCAACTTATTAAAATTGGTTCTCCATAAGTTTATTTCTTTTTCTTTGAATATAGGCATAACCTGAAATTCAAACAGGTCATATTGTCTAGATTGACCTGGAGTACATTCAGCATCATCTACGATTGTTGCTTTATTATTAAATAATTTAACTTTTACCATAATAACCTATTTATGATTTTCAAAATCAAATATAGAAAAAAGAGGCTATTGTCTTGTAGCCTCCATATTTTTATTTCTATTAGAACTTATTCTTCAGATTTATTATATAATTTTAATGCTTCTCTAATTCTTTCTATACTAGGATAAGATATGACCATACCAGTTCTTAAATCATTCCAAGGGTCACTTATTTTATTCCACCAACATACGAACCACCAATAATTTGTTGTTCCATATATCTTTTGTGAAATGATATCTGGTCTACCTACATCTGTTTCCTTAATCATGTAATATTGGACTGCTCCAAAATCATAATTTCCGAACTCCATACTTCCTAAATCGTATTCTTGGAATCCGTCAAGATTTTCTTCTTTTACATAATTGGTTCTGTAGGTTATGTTCTTCATTAATTATTCTTTTTCCATTCGTTATAGAAATTTGCTGTTTCGGAAATTTTATCTAGTGTTTTGGTCAATGTATTATATTTATCGGTCAATTTTTCAAGTTCTTTTTTCAACGAATCAATTTCAGTATCTTTATTTGTATTTGAAGTTTCAGCTTTTTCCAATTTATTAGTATTCTTTTCAAGTTCCTTATTTAACTTATTATAATTTTCATAAGATGCATTAAGTTTTTCAGTCATACTTGCAAAATTGCTATTGGCAGTCAACAATTGGTTCTTGGCATTTTCATAATCATAAGTTAACTTTGACAAATTGGATTCCAAATTTGTATTCTTGAATCCTAATGATTCAGCCGTAGTCTTCAATTCCAAATTCTGTTTAGTAAGGTCTTCAATTGTCTTTTTCAATTCTTTTTCAAGAGCAATCTTTTCAGTCTTTGTTTCAAACAATTCATTTTCCAATGCTTTTGATTTTGTATCAGCATCTTTATACCAAGCCATTACTTCATCAAATGCTTCATCGGCTGCTTTTGTTTCGTAGGCCTCAAATTCTTGTTCTTTATTTTCAGGCCATACAGTTTTTCTTGCTGCAATTCTAATTAACTTTTCGTATTTCATATCACAACTCCATTAAACGATTTTTATTATGTATAATAGAAAAAGAAGGTAAAAATTAATTTACCTTCTATATTTAAGTTCTATCTCAAACTTCTATTAGATACTTGCCAAAGATGCACTAAGTTCTTCATTCAATTCAGTTACTTTTTCAAGCATAGAGTTGAAATCTTCAACTACATCAATGGTATCGTCACCAAGGCCAACAATTTTCTTGATTGCACTAATGAACTTGTTAGCCAATTCCTTCAAGAAGTCCAAAATGCCTTCATTCATTTCATAGGATTCTTTATAGGTACTGAAAGAAGAATCTTCTTCATCAGCAACATAACCAGCATTACCATATCGTGTTGTCTTTTCTTCAGATGCATCTACAACATCTTCACAAAGGTTGATTGCAGCCTTCCATTGAGTGAAAAGGTTGTTAATCTTGGAAGCCAATTCCTTCAACTGTTCATGCTTGTTCAAGAAATCTTCATCTGTCAATAATTTCAAAGCATCCTTTGCTTTATCCTTTGCTTCGGAATTACCAAGAACAGTTCTTCTTACTTCAACCAAGGTACCAAGCAATTTGTCAGTAGATTGTTTGTAGCTCAAGAAGACATTTTCGTTAATATCCATAAGGTCTGCATAATCACGAGCGAAATATCTCATTTCATCGCAAGCACCCTTATAAGCTGGACTACTCTTAAGTTTATTGATTCGTCTGTCAATCTTATAATATTTCTGGAAGCGAGAAGATGTATATCTACGAAGTCTCTTCAACATTTTTTCAGCTTGTTCAGTCTTTTCGGCATCACCTTCAACATTTTCCTTCATATTCAAAAGGGCCTGTTTCATTTCATCGTATTTAACGATTTTAGCACCATCAAATTTAGATTTTTCTTTGATTAATCCAAAACCATTATCGGTCAAATACTTTTTAGCTTCTTCAATTTGCATAATTATCTCCTAAAAGGTTTAAAATCTATAATATTTATATCAATCTGTATTTTAATATCTTTACTTTGGTTTCGTCTTTAACTCTGACTTCCCATTCTGGTCTTTCAAATCGTCCTGCCAACCATAAACTATATGGCAAATTGCAATTTTCTATATTCGTGGTGGCAATTATCACATATTTCTCTTTACCATAATAAGTATGCTTCATTACCATTTCATCATATATCCTTTCAACCCAGTTAGAAGCCAATTTTGAACTAAAACTCCAACATTCGCCAGCATTATTCAAATCAGGTTCTTTACCTTCTTCAATTATAATTCCACGATATAACTGTATTGGTTTTCCAGACTTATATTCTTCAAACTTCTTATAAGTCTTCTCAAATTGGTTCTTTCTAGCTTTTGGACAGTAGTTTTCGTACCAGTCTTTTAGATATTCACTATCATTGGCTTTATTTCCTATAATAGCACTAGCAAAATAAAATAGAGCATCATCAAACGAATAATCATTTGACAATGCTCTAAAATTTTCTCCACCTTTTTCGCCCTTTACGAAATCACCTTTAACAGAAGATTCATAAATGAAACCAGCTTTAGTTAATATAAGTTTGGCTTCCTGTAAATCCATATTAACCTACGAAAATACAGTGACCGTTGGGTGATTCTTTATCAATTCTTTCTACTGCAGCATCATATCTTTCCTTATATGAGCTATACAATGAATCACCATTCAAAGTACCTCCACCTGCAATAGTTAGAGAGTATTTTCTCAATGAGTTAGTCCAAATCATACCGGCTTTACATACAACCATTTCTTTAAACCAATAATCATTAAAGATATGGCATGATTTTTGTCTCTTTACAACTTCCATTAATCCATGTACACGGCGTCTTGGTGAAGGCCATACAGCCAATTCTTTTTCTTTTTGGTTATAGCTAACTTGATATGATTCACCCAAGTCAAATTTGACCTGTTCAAGCCAAACCAATTGTGCATTGAAGTTTCCCATTACATCACCATAGCTAGAATCGCCGTAGCACATACCATTGTATGAAAAGTTGTTCATACCCATCATAGAATTGTACAATAGGTTGTGTGGAACTGTAAATAATTCGTTAATGTTACCTAACCAGCTAGCAGTCTGGAAATCAACTACAGATTCCAATTCTTGACAAATTCTATAATGTGTTTTACCAGGCAATAATTCAAGACATAGATAGTCTCTATAAGAACCTTCTTTGTAATAGTATCTCCAAATGTATTGGACTGTATCTCTAATGATATCTTCCAATTGACCATCAGATATTTCAACACAAATTACAGGTGCACCTAATTGACCTTTAATATAAGCTTTCAATTGTACCAGATTCTGTATCTGGTGTTCCATCATGAATCGGTCTTGCAATCTACAATAATCATCTTGTGGAATATGCTTAGCACGATGGACAGGTGTCATATAATCGTGTCTTTTTATGTCATGATGGTGTATCAAACCTTTATCAGACGCAGGATTTGGTACTTTATTTGGCTGACCAGGTTGCTTTTCGTATGCTTTTTGGTCTTTCCAAGCAAATTGTTTTTTGTTATCTCCAGCCATTTATTACCTCTATATAATATTTATAGAAGTCCTTCCTCTTGCTGTAAGTATAGCTCTTCCAATGACATTGTTCTTTGCACAATTCTTCCATCTGGGATTTTTTGTTCAATGGTTACTTGGTTATCACCTGTTAAACAGCAATACTCCTGTGCGACAAACTGTTCTCCATTGTCTCGTATTTGTTTTTCAAGCCAAGCCTGGTCTCTTCCTTCAACTTCGTTCCATTGTACTTTACATGGAATAAATGAATTTTTACCGGCTTTAGCCTTTTGCCAAATTGCATAGAAGTGGTTCATTCCCTTTGGAGTTGAAATCAACATCATCATAGCATCCTTCTTTGCTGCTTGAGTTGGGAACACAGACTGCATGAATGCTGTAGCCATATTGTCATCAATGAACGCAAATTCGTCTACGAGTAAGAGGTCAATTGATTTACCACGAACAGACGAACTAGAACTAGCACCACAGAATATCTTGGTTTCGTTTTCCATTACGATTTCGCCATTGTTCCATTTCTTCAAACCTTGTTGTAACCATAATGGAAGTTTAATGTAAGCATTCTTAATTCTTAATAGAATTTCTGCAGCTTGTGCAGCCTTGTTAGCTAGAACTGCAATACATTTTGACTTGTGGAATAATGCATACCACAAGATATACAAAGTAGCTAGAGTAGTTTTACCGTGTCTGTCTACCCATCATAATGATTCTATTGTTTTTATCAGGAATCTTAGCAACCATTACTTGCATTATTTTTTCCTGATATGGGCGAAGTTTCATCTTTTCTTCACCTGCAGGTCCAATAATTGTAAAGTATTTTGCAAAATAGAATACATCTTGCTGACATTTTAGATATTCCTGCATTTCTTCTTGTGTCATTGGTATCTGTTCACCAGCACCACGCAACATTTCATTCTTAAAAAACATAATCTCACCTCAATGATTTTTTACAAACTTTTCAAATTCTTCTTCAAATTTTTCTGTTCATCGGACACACCACATTCAAGTTCCAAGATTGCTTTATTTCTAATAGAATGTCTTCGTTTCTCAGATACACCACAAGCGGCTTCCTGATTATCTTCTATCAATTTTTGCAATCTATATTCAGATAACCATTCCTTTAATTCTTCAAAGGATATGTCACGATTAATTTGTCTTTGATAAATTTGTTCTGGTGTTTCCATTGTAAATATATTTATAATGGAAAAAGGGTGCCGTTAAGCACCCTTTATTATTTAAGTTTAAACTTAATTAAACACCTGTGAAATGTCTACTAATTTTTCTCTGTAATGCACCAACTGGATTCTGTGCATCTAAATTGGAATTTTCAATTACAGAAATAGCATAAGCCTTAATATCCTTTTCATCGTATTCAAAATCAGTTCTCTTAATCAATTCGGATACGAATTTTGGTGTCAATGCCTTATTCAAAAGAAGTGTTTTGGCTCTAAAATTGTCCTTGAAATCAGACCAATCAGCGGCACCTTCTTGACCACGAGGTTCACGAACAACATCTTCAAATGCTTCGTCCAAATCATCATCATCGCAATCATCGTCACAATCATAGCATTTCTTTTTCTTGTTAGCTACTTTTTCTTTGTGAGCGAATTTGTCACCCTTTGGTTTGGATTTTCCTTCTTCTAGATATGATTCATCCAAATCATCATCATCGTCTTCTTCACAGCAAGATTTCTTTTTATTCTTGAATGCAGCTTTTTCTCTATGAGAGAAACGGTCAGATTTACCTCTAGATTTTCCTTCTTCTAGATAGGATTCATCAAAGTTTTCATAGTCTTCAATATCACCATAATTGTCACCGCCGAGTTCCAATTCAGGTGTTTCGTCTGCTTCAGCAGCTTCAAAATTATTTTCAATAGCAGCAGCCACATCAAATGCAGAAGAATTGTTTTCAAGCATTTCTTCTACAATATCGTGATTTTGCTGTAGATAGTTCTGTGCTTCGCTGTATGTATAACCATCTTCAACAAGAACATCAATAATATCAGAGTAAATGTCAGTTTCTTCCTTGATTAGACGAAAACCGGCTTGTTTCAAATAATGTTTAGCGTTTTCTAATAGCATTGTTTATCTCCTTATTTTAAACTTGTAATTATTTTGACTACATCTTCTGCACTATAACCCTGGTCTGCCAATTCAGCAATTTTCTCAGCATTACCATGCATGATTTTCTGAATTTCTTCAGCATCATAGCCATTATCAGATAGAATATCTTCAATATCAATAAAGAAATCCCCTTCAAAGTCTTCCTGAATGATATATCCATTTGATTTCAAAATAAATTTCGCTTCATTAAATAGCATAATAAAACCTCTATATACTATTTATATATTCTTCTATCTGTTGTTTTGATGGTTGATTTCCTCTCATAGTTTTATCGTAATACCATTCAGCCAATTCACGAAGAACCTTACCAAACTGTAATCCTTTATATCCAGCATCTGCTACAGCGGAACTTAAATCTTTAGATTTTGGCAACACCTTTTGGGCAAGATTCTTGATATTTCTAAGTTCCTCTTCACCACAACCTTCACCGTTTATAATGTTGGCTAGTTCATCCAATAGTTCAAAATTATCATTCGTGACCATTTTTACAGTATCTACTAGATTATCTCCAAAGTTTTCGTATGTTTCTAGGTTATCGTAGCACCACTTTATGGATTTGACTATATCATTCTCCAATCTGAACAATTCTGCGGCTTTTTTCAAATCAGCACCATAAAGTAGACAACCAAATGCACATTTGACAGACCTTGCGAAGTCTTGCGTTCCCTTAGCCAGTCTGTTCTTCGTCAATGCAACACCATTCCTCCAATCAACTGCACCCTGAGGGTCTATTACTTCGTTTATCTGGGTTTTGGCAATCAATTCAATAACATTAGCAAATGGTTTGGCTCCATATTCGGCAGTTTTTATCAATTCTGCACCAATTCTTTCTTTAGCAATTTTGCTTAGGTTACCCTTGATTTCTTCAATACCTTCATAAATGTCTGGGTCAATCTTCATTCCGAATCTAGAGGCAAATCTCAATGCTCTAATTATTCTCAAAGCATCTTCGCTAAATCGTTGTGAAGCTTTACCAACCGTTCTCAATATTCCATTTTCCAAGTCACT
This sequence comes from Methanobrevibacter sp., assembly GCA_017652345.1. The sequence continues at coordinate 22,606 of JAGCBE010000040.1, read as the reverse complement.
TTCACCACCGTGATAATCAATCAAGTTTCCTCTACAATCAATTCCCATTGCATTGATTGTGAAATCTCTTCTATCGGTATCGTCTTTGAATGATTTTGTAAACTTAACTGAATCAGGATGTCTTCCATCCGAATAGTCACCGTCAGTTCTAAATTGTGTAACTTCAAATGCTTCCTTCTTATACAGAACTAAAATAGTTCCATGTGCTTCTCCATTGTTTGAGGTACATTTAAAATTGTCATAAAGTTCTTCTATTGGCATATTCGTAGCAATATCTACATCGTGTACATTCGGGTCACCTTTTTCACCTTCTTTATGCCACAATACAATATCACGAACACAGCCACCTACAATATAAGCTTCATATCCGAATTTTTCTATCTGGCTACAAAGCTCTACACCTTTTTGTACTTCGGGATTAAATTTAGACCAATCTATTTTCATACAATATTTATGAAAAAATGACCACCCGTTAAAGGTGGTCATTTCGCAATACATTTAATTTTTCAATTAAAGTCTTTCGTTGGCTTCTTTAACTACTTTATACCCAAACTTCTTGACTGTTTCCATAGCTTCATTAAATTCATCATCGTCAATAATCATTGAAGACACAAGATTCAACAATTCGGCTTCATTGTCACCATCGTTATTAACTAGGTCAGAATTAATCATTATGTAATCAACACAGCTTCTTACAGTTGGTTTTTTGCCTTCTTTCTTACAAAACATTTTATAGTCTTGTACAAGCTGGTCAATTTCGCTCATGGTTCCTTCATAAATTATCATAAAAAATTCCTCCAATTTTCTATTATTTATAAAGAAAAATCCTCGTTCATTGTCTTTAGCTTCATATTGACCAAGTGTTTCTTATACTTAAATTCACAAAAGTCATCAAATATTTTTGCAGCGTTGAAACATTTATCAACATCTTTTATATTAAGATTCTTCTTATAAATGATTTGAGCTTTACATTTTTTCAAATGTTTCATTAAAATCTTTTGCCTAGTCTTTTCATTCTTATAAAAATTATTCATATAAGTGGCCGCATCAGAATGACTAAACAATATTTCCAATCTCTTATAGTCATTTCTCCAAATTATACCAATATTTTTAAGTTTAAATATATTAGCTGGAGCAACAACACCCTTATCAATTCTCACCATAGCTTGATTGTTACAATATGAATCAATTTTATCTTTTATATCTTTTCTCATTTGAAATCCTTGTTTAGTTCAGCAATCTTCTTAATGTCTCTCTGAATCTTTTCCAATTCTTCATCTTTCATTTTTTCAAATTTTTCTCTTTCTTCATTGATTTGTTCAATTCTTACATTCATCTTCTTAACAGCATCACTTTCAAAAACATCATTCAGATGTTTCAGTTGTTTTTCGTTCTTCGTGAGCTGTTTATCTAATTCTTCCAAGGTCACAACAAGTTCACAACCAGTTACTACTTCTTCATATTTTATCAAGTCATCTAAATCTTCCTGAATGGTTGCTACACCACTAATAATACCATTTTCAAATTCAAACAAAGAATCGTTGGTTTCATTAAACAATCTTTTTATATATGGATTCTTTATAATCTTTTTCCAACCTTTAAAACATTTCCAAGAAACATTCCATTCATAAGGTAAATCTTCATATCCCTTACCTTTATTAATTTCTTCTTGACATTCTTCCATCTTTTTGAGATAGTTGAAATTGATTTCGTGCTTATCCAGCACTTCTTGAATTTTCTTGGCTTTGTCTAAATCAATAGCCATAGTATTCAAAGATATAGTTGTTCTAACTTTTGTTGCTTTTGCTTTCATTTTTTGTATTCCTCAAAATCGTTTTCAATTCGTATTTTCTTTATGTTACTCTCGCTTTCCTTTTTCAAAAATTCAAACAGTTTATTGATGTGTTCAACAGCATTAACTAAATCGTCATGATTTCTTATTATATACTTTTGTACACTATTACAATCAAAACCAAATCTTAAAATATAACCATCGTCTTTATCAGTAAGCTTTAAAAATACTTCACTCCATTTTTGTGGATTATCTACCATAAGTCTTCGTTCCAAGTTCGCACAAAAATGTTCATATACTTTAACACCATTTTCAACATCTTCATACTTCACACAGATAGAAGGATATCCTATTTGTGATAAAATATAATTTTTATTTAGAAGTTTGTCCATCAAAATCTCTTTCCAATGCTCGTTTTTTCATCTTAATCATTTCTTTCTTATATGCAACTTTATATTCATTATAAGAATCTACAATCTCTTTAATTCTTTTTTCAATCAAATCACTTTCAACAACTCCAAAAATATCAAAATTATACATGTTTATTGAAAATCTACCCTCATTAATAGTCCACATAAATTGTTCTTTAATATTCACATTGTATGGATTAATTGTCTTGTCACACATAATCCATCCAACTTCTTTAAAACCAGGAAAATACAAAAAATTAAAACCTGTCTCATCGGTCACACGAAGCAACTTATATTTGTTTTCAATATAATTGAACAAGTCTTCACGCAGTTTATTTTTCATAATAAAAATATATTAATTTATTCCGGTTTGTCAATAGGTTCAAAGTCTTTTTTAAATCTGTTTTTTCTAATTTCTGCTCTAGCATTTTTTATCTTCACAATGAGTTCTTGTATGCTACTTTCTAATTCGTCTAATGATACTTGATGATAAGAATATAAATTCATTACTTCAGTTGAAGCCATTAAAACTTCAGTTGTAACAGATATAGTTTCAAAAAAGAAATCGTATTTTACAGCACTTCCTAATATATCTTCATCTTGAAAATCCCAATATAAAAAATCATTACAACGAAGACTTTTCAAATTGAACTTATCACAAATATCATAAATGTCTTGAGGATTAATCATTTGAAATCCTCTTCAAGTTCCTTAATTTTTTGTACATTAAGTAATTTTTTATATTGCTTCAACATACTCATTAATTTCTTTTCAAATAATTCATAATCTACATAAGGTTCATATTTATCTTCAATTAAATCTGGTATAAGCTTTTCATTAATCTGTACCCACTTATCACACAATTTAATATTACCAAATTCATAATATACCATAAAATGATTTAAATCTGTCGGTACACAAAAATAATTGTGTAACTCACAAACAAGTCCATGTCTAAGACAAATTTCTTTTATTTTATCATATTCATAATTCTTCATTATCATAATCCCACAGAATTTCAGTTTTCTTGATTTCACATCTCATTTGTTTAATCTTTTTTGCTAATGCAACTACATCTCGTTCAAACTTAAATGCTTTGGTATATTGCTTAAATTCATGTTGCACAAATTGACCACATTCAAAATTAACAAGATATCCATCTAAACTTCTAATATCTTTAAGAGTATAAATTATAGCAACACCTTCCTGAATCTCATACCATCCATAAAAGTATTTCTTAAAATATTCCATCAATCTTGATCTTGTTCCATAACGGTCTTCTATATCAACAATTATTCTATCTGGTTTGTCAATACAAATCATTCCATTAGTAGAACATATCTTTTTAAATTCTTCTTCAGTCATTTTTCAAATCATTCCTCAAAATCTTTTTCCATGTTTTGTCTTTGTTTATCTATCTTATAATACTTACAAATTAAACTATTCAATTCCTTTAGCTCTTTGGCTTCATTCAAAGAAATTTCTTTCCAATCACACAATTTAATCATACACTGCTCATGTTTAGGTTTAATCTTTGAACAGAAACACCAAGGTCCTCCACACACATAAGTAAATTCAACATCAAGAGTTTTTGGATTATCATCTGATGCAGCCGAATAGAAATCCTTATATATGGTATAAAATTCCGATAAACTCATACAAAATCCTGATTTAATATTTTCTTTCGTCTTTTAATAAATTCTTCCTTTTCTAGCATCAACAATTTTTCAACTAACTCTTCTTCAGTCCATTCCAAGCCTTTGAACTTATGCCTAGTATAACCTTGCGTAATACTACTAGAAATTCCTCCCATTAAACCTACATTGTCGCATCTATCAAATTCATTAGATATATCCGCATACACACCTTTTATCTTTGTATTCCAGCTAAATTCAGGATGTACCATTATATTATACTTACAAGTTATAATAAAATTATACATTCTATGAGCTACATCTTTCGCCATTTCCAATGTCATACAAAATCCTCATTGATTGATTGCTTCTTCAATTCCATCTTAGCTTTCTTAAATTTGTTAGACATTATCATTAAATGTTTCTGAAATCTTTTACAGCTAATTCCTTCTTTATATTTAACAGGTTCACTTGTACAAAAACATTTTCTTTCAGTATTATATGACCATTTCGTAAAAATTTCTACTTGCCCATCACGATAAAATCCAATAGCATATGTTGTAGTCGGTTCTGCACAAGCCCATGACCATCCAACTTGTGCAACATATAATCCACATTCAACACTGATTCGTTTGAACTCTTCCAACTTCATACAAAATCCTCATTAATCTTTAGTTTCTTCAAATCTACAACAGCTATCTTATATCTTTCAAATAATTTCAATAAGTGTTCCTTATATTTTTCACATGATATTCCTGTCTTATAATTCATTGGAGTATTTGGTATTAATTTCCCTTCCGACTTATAGTATTTCCAATCTGTACAAATACTAACATTACCGTCTTTAAAACGAGATACACAAAATGCAGTTTCGTTTTCAACAGCATGCCATACTTCACCTATCAAACCCAACCGATAACCACATTCAAGACTAATTTTTTTAAACTCTACCAACTTCATACAAAATCCTTTCTCATTTCATCTATTTTAGTTTTTACACGATAATTTTTATAGTCTTCTAGAACTTTTGGTATTGATTCGGTTACTTTATCCCATTCCTTTTGAGTGGTTTCAAGGTTTTCATCAAACATTACACGATTCATATAACCACGCAAAGTATTACGATACCAAATATCTTTCTTTTCATATCTGTGTTCAATTGTGTATAGTACAAAATCACCTAGAATAAAGCTAGTTGTGAATACATAATCTTCTCTAATAAAACCAAATCTAATTAATTCAGATTCAAGTTTAGTACGGAATGTGTCATAGTTAATCATTGAAAATCATTTCCCATTTGAAATTTCTTCAGTTCTATTTTTGCATTCTTATATCTTCGTTTCATTCGCAACAAATAATTCCTATAAACCTTCTTTCTCATTCCAAATTTATATACTTTCTGATTGACTGGCATTATACATCCTGTTGCATAAATATTGAAAAGAAATTCTTGATTTATACTAATCACTCCTTGCCCATATACAGCCATCCAATAATCGCTTTCAGGTGCTTTACATATAGTAAATCTACTATCTCGCACAGTATTATATCCACATTCATGACTTATTTCTTCAAATTCTTCACTCGTCATACAAAATCCATTGCAATATTACGCTTGCGATATTCATTAATTTTTTGTTTAAATTTATCAATCTCTTTCATCAATGCTGGTTTAGCTTTCTCACAATCTGTATAATATTCGTCTCGATAAAATCCATTGTCATCATAGAATATCAACGAACCAGGCCTCCAACTTCTATCATCTACCTTTTTAGCTCTATATCCACATACACTAAAAAATCTTTCACTGTGTAACCAGTTTCGTACACCAACAAAATATCCATAATCAGTTTCTTCTCTAGTCTTATCATATGGTACTAATCCTAGACTATTACACAACTTATTGTATTCTTCTATACTCATATAGAAACAATATAATAAATTCATATACTTTTATCAATAACGATAATGTAACTTTTTATTAACACTCTATATGGCAGATTTTTTTCTGACTGACCATTTCTGACAATTCCAACTGTTTTTCAGCAGCGCAGATTTTTTTTGAAATCCCATATTTCCCAAATTCAAAAAGCTCCATATAATAGAACTGATATAGGAAAAACTGAAAATTTATATAGGAAAGTTTGAACTTAAATATGAACTTATCGTCATACTTTTTGACCATAAATGGATATTACCGTCATACTTACTGAAAAAATTTCAATAAAAAACACACCTTACCGAAAACTTTTTAGACCGTAAATGGATATTCTCCACAAAAAATATCTATTGAAACACACCTTACCGAAGACGGCTGCTAAAAATTTTCATAAACCCCATGGTGATTTTTGAACACCATACCACCACCATATAGGCCTTAATACAAATTTCTGGAATATTTTTTAAAACAGTTGCAGGCTTGCCACCCAGATTATGCCATTTTTCCGCCATATTGGAGGTTGTGGAAATGGCACAATATATGACTAAACTTGTGTTATATTATATGACATATGGTAAGAATCAAGATTTTGAGACTTAGTTACAGAATCAACAGAAATCTGATTCAAGACGGTCAAGACGCTTTTTGATTAGGGTCTCTTTATATTGAGTGAAGGCTTTATTGGCTTCATTGAGTAAATCGGTTAAGTAAGTGAAAGCTTGAGTGTAATTAACTTCTTTAAAGGTCCCACATATTAGTTTACCATTGACATTAACATGACAGCTGGTAGCTACATGCACTAGGTTAGAAATACAGGATGGGTATAATACAGTAGCTTGGAAGTATTTATCACAGTAATTAAAACCATTGAACGCTAGTTGAAATTTAGAATTAGTAGGGATAAGATTAAATTCATCTTTCAATCTAGCAACAATATCAATGGAGGACATAAGTTACATTACCTTAGCTTGATTACCATCGGCAAATACTTTATAAGTATATACAGAAGAGGTACCAGACTTTAGAGCCATGATACAATGTTTCATAATATCATAGGCATTATCAGGAGTAATAATTAACGATTGATTAACAGGTAGGGAGTAAAGACCTTTATTAATATCGGATTGAATGGAGTCAACAGCTTTAATAGTAGCATAATTAATAAAGAGTTTATTACGGAGAATATGCTTTTGTTTTAGTAGTTGAACGATATGAATACGGATATCTTCTTTAGATTTAACTTTAGATTCTAGGCGGAGTCTAGCTTTTTCAGTTTTAATTAACTTATTAAGTTCATCAAATTGTTTATTATATTCGGCTAGATTAGTTTTATATGAATCAACTTGTTCTAGGGAGACATTATAATGTTCTAGGTGGTTTTTGATAATGGGGATAAGTTCATTAACTTTAGTATTAAATGTATTCATTTTAAATAATCCTTATATGTTTTGGTGGAAATATAATAAAGAGCAATTGATATGTCAATAGGTAATATAAACAAAAAACCGGTTAGTGGGGTACTAACCGGTTGAGGTCAAATGACCTCGGAGGTAACAACAATTTTTCGGATATTAATATTTTACTACTAATATCCGCTCTTATAACACTCGCTTCATGTGCTATAAGAAAAGATAGCGGGGACCGGACTTGAACCGGTGACTTCCAGGTTATGGGCCTGGCGAACTACCAACTGCTCTACCCCGCGATAAGTAAAAAGGGTTAAAGGAATGTTATAGTAAATCATATTGTCCTAGGCTATAATCACACATAACATTCCAGTTCAACGAACATCCATAACAATCATCAAGCCATTGTACCAGGGGTGGATTTGAACCACCGAACTACTTATCAATTAGCTCCATGCCTTGCAATTTTACGGTTATTTGGTTTCAATGAAACCGGTTGTATTATGTTATAAGAATAATTTTAAAATAACCAACTGGAATTTAACATTGAAGTCATCATATCCTTTCGTTGAATTATTTATTTATATGATATGAAGTTATTTTAGACCATAGGCTTTATTACCTAAGTTTTTATTGTCAAATGATTATGACAACCAGTCATATTATTAACCCAGCCATATAAACAAAAAGGCACAATAGATTGGATTTTACCAATATTTCCTCCGGCGTGTTATCTTCCAAGCGCTGTAAAGGTTGTTTACACCATTCAGATTCCGGTGGCGTTCTAGGATTAAACTACTATTCACGCTCATCTCTCGTCAAATTTTCAAACTACCAAAACAATCATAGTTGTTTTATTATGTGAACAAATATATTAAAAGATATTATAGTTGTCAATAGGTAAAATAGTAAAATAATGTTTACAAAAAAGAAATGGATGACCATTACAGTCATCCATTTCAGGGAGGTAACAAATGTTAAGTTCTACTTTGACTTCTTGGCTTGAATACGCTTATAGGTATCAACAGGAACATCAAGAAGAGCACCTTCATGAGTCAGGACACCATTGATAAACATCTTCCTACCAAAGTTACGCTTGTGATTATTTTTCATATTTTTCACAAAGCCTGCAGTAATTTCCATCTGACCAAGATGAGTCATACCATGGAGAGAACCCTTTTCATCAATATAGAATTTATCAAAGTTCTGTTTAACTTCATCACGAATCTTTAGAACTTCTTCAATTGAATTAGGCATTTCCAATTGACGTTTGCGGGGCTGTGGTGGATTGACAAGGTTTTTAATAATAGGATAGAGATATTTCTTCTTATATTCACCCAGTTCAATCATGCGTTCGGTTTCACCATCCATTCGGTATAACTCACGCTTATTGAAATATTTACCGGATTTACCAAGTTTCTTTGTAACCTTTACTAGATAGTCCTTAGAACCTTCACCTGTATCTACGCCGGAGAGTTTCCAGACACCATCTGTTACTGATACAGCTTTACCATCATTAACCATATTTAGAATGGTAGAAGCCAATAATTCTCTTGAACACATTTTTGTAGTATTATTCATATATCTCCTAGTTTTTCATAAAATATATATTTTTTGTAATATACTGTAAATACCCTAAACTCACAAAAAGTTTAGGGTAGAACTTTATCGCACATTGCTAAGGTTTACAGTAATAAATTCGCTGTTAGAACCATTCAATAGATTCGTCAATTGTTCAAGCAAACTAACAGCACTATCATGAGTCATCGTAATGGCTACATCAGAGCCTTTACGAACCATTTTAGTCTTTGTTTGTTCTTTTTCTAGACGGCTACGGAGATTCTGAATCTGTGCCAATCGTTGATTCTTTGCACGATTATATTCGGCATCAGCATCCTTCTGTTCATTTTCTGCCAATTCAATAGCCTGTTTCAAACTATCTGCATCATAAATTGAACCGAGGTCATTCTGTGGAGGTGGAGATGGTGGAGCCGGACGGCGTGTAGTTGGCTGAATTTCGGCTAATCCACTAAGCATATTAAGCAATTCCTGCAGGGTATAGGTTTTCATTTGTTATCCTTTTAATTAAAAATGTTCAATCAATATAGAAATTGACAGAATCTTGTCAATATAATAGAAAGTAAATTAAAATTTACTTAAATTCTTTATTAATTTCATTTAACTTTTGTTCAATTTTGAAGTTTTTATAGTTAAGTTTGGTTTTTTCATAGAACCAATTTAACTTATCATATAATTCTGTATCACAATCTGCCAATTCAAATCTTTCAGATTTATTGTAGTCGGCTTCAATATCACCATCACAATCAATATAAAATCCAATTTCGCCTACAATTATTTTATCTTTATAGAGTACACATAAAGTCCATCTTCTACCCCATGATACTGAATAGTAATTAGGGTCAATAGGGTCACTTGAGTAAATATCTACATCAGGTTTACTCTCATAAAACTTTATAATATTATTCCAATCAATCATATTACAAATATAGCAAATTTCTGACAATCTGTCAATAAAGTTTTTCCATGAACAAAATTTATAATAAACTTATAGTATATAAAATTTTACTATATTTGGTATCAAATGTATAATTACCCTGGCAAGTACTGCGAAGCACTTGTGTTATAATGTATTACAAGCATATGGTTAATATGAATGAATCAAATGGACAGAATAACGCAGGACTGGGCAGTACTTGCAAGTACTGGAATCAAATGAAAAAACACTATCAGAATAAGAAAAATTATATATACAATGAAAATATCATGCTAGATTATATAACAGTCTTACATTATGCAAAAGAATTAGGTATACTGCCCCGTGTTAGTAAAAACGGGGTTAAGTACATTGATTCTAAAGATGTAGATGAAAAGTTATATAAGTCAAATGATGATTTGTATTTGAAGGCATTATCTATAAAGGAATATTCATTGTCACGAACAATAGAATTTGAACAGAATAGATTGATGCAGTATAATAAAGATCCTCAAATGAAGAAAGCATTATATGAAGTTAGATTAAAAAATTTAGAAATAGAATATAAAAAGATTAAAAACATTTTAAAGATAAAAAGACAAGCTATAATTACAAAACATAAGTCCAAATCTGAGCCTATAACACACATTCAAGGTTTCAAGTACATACCTGACGATAATTTACCATGTTTCGAGATAGTTGAAACAAAAAGGGAAAAGTTAAATCGTCAGATTGATTATATAGAAAAGAAGGCGAAAGAGAGACAAGAATTATTAAAAGCAGCTGAAAAAGACTACATCCAATATAAAAATACAAAAATAAGTAAAGTAACACTCTATAAAAAGGAAAACTGACATTAAGTTACGGTATTTACTGTAATTAGTTTAAGTCATATAATCCATGTCTAGAAAGATTCATGGGAGTAATCTTAATGTTTATGACACTAATTATTGGGAATGTTGTAAAAAGCAGATAAACCCTGATGGAGTTCAGGTAAAGAAGGCACACTACAATTCAATGTAGGGCATGTGGCGCTGTAACAACCAAATATCGCGGTGTAGAATCAAAAGAGTTTGTTAGTGATTTGTTCGCTCTTCTACATTTTCCTATTCAATTAGGATTGAACCAATTATGATAAGGGAATACCGACTCTCCGAACAGGGGTATTATAATTGTGGTCCGATGTTCTTTTAGATGAAAGATTATGGCTTCGTTATAGTATGTAATTGGTTAAAAGTTAGAATCAATTGGCTGACCAGAATAATGCTAGGTCATTCTAATCGGGCTAAATTTTGTATATCAGAATATGAAATAACCCTTGAAAATCAAATCATACGAGGGATTACTCGCAATAATCCCACTTGAAAGCGCTGCGATGTTGAATATATGTAGCTGGTGTACAAGGCAACCGTCATCATAAGATATTCGTAAATCATCTTTTAGTTTTGTATAAACATCTATCTTCTAGGTGTTTTTATAAGATTAATATCTCGTAGGCACAAATCATATAAATTTGAAGCTTGCTTCCCACTTTTAATAAAATTCCAACAAAGAGAAAAAAAGCTTGCTTTTTTGAACTTTGTTGTTTGTTGCGAAGCAACAAACATTTAATTCATCCTTATAGAAACTATGAAAAATCTATTAACTACCTTCAAAAAATTAATGGAATACTATGTTTTTATAAAGTAATCAGCAAGCTGATAACTTCCTTCACATTATTCGCTTCGCTCATAATGTTCAGTCAGTTGATGTATTAAAAAGAATTACTATGCATGTAGTTAATAACTTTTATATAAATGACTTTGAGACTGTATAAAAAAGGTCGCAAGAGGAAAACAAGCAGACAGAACCTCAAGCGACCATTTCTAAGTTACGGTATAGTATATATAACTGTTTTACTCCACCAGAATTTTGAATTTCTTATCCAGTGATTCTTCCAGCTTTTGATATGCTATAATGTTATTTTTCCATTTGATATATGGTTCTTTATAAGCTTCTAGAATACAATTCATTATATTCAATGCCTTTTCAAGACGCTTAACAGCAGTATCATTTACTTTCTGTATTCGTAGAATGGTAGGCAATGTTGATGAAACACCAGTTACATCCAATATTCTATTATATTCAATGTCTAATTTAAACTTACAATGATATTCTGGAGTAAATTTAATTGAATTTACTTTAATGTTAGGATAGACCTTAACATATTTTTCTTGTTCAGTACTAAGTCTAAAATGAGTTACATCATCTGGATTAAATTCTTCTTTTGGTATGACTAATCCCATGAAACCATAATAGTCTTCATCCATGCTATTAATCGTTAAAAGATAGTTCCATGAGAAATTTTGTATGATTTCTAGGTCTAAACCATCAAAAACATCTTTACAATTAATGATATAATCGTGATATGATTTTTTAAATTTGAATTTTTCACCGAATTGATTTACTAAAGCTTTTTCTAGTTCATCCTTATAAATCAATGTTGCTTTATTTAGACGGATTTTTAGATCTTGTATATTATAATTGCGATTGTCTGGCAATCTAAAGAATTTAGTTTGTGCTTCTAGAGCTACCCATTCTGCTGGCATTATTCAAAGTCCTCCGATATTGATAGTTTCTTTTCAAATTCAGTTTTCATCTTTTCCTCTAATTCATTCATTTGATTTTGAATTGAATTGATTTCAGTCTGATACTTAGATTTTATTTTAATGTATTCGTTTTGTTTTTCTTTCTTTTGTTTCATTAAAGAATCAAACAATTCGCTATCCTTATAATAAGGATCTGCGGCTTTCATGAACTTATTGTAATTTGCTATGTCAATATCAATTTCATTTCGTAATTCTTCTGCTGATTTGAAAAATTTATAAGCACTTGTTTTCTTAAAAAATGTTGGAATAAATTTGAAATGAACATCACTTCTATCAAATCTTCTTACATCATAGGTATATGGTGAATAGATTGGATTTGGACCTTGTGAATATTTAGTAGCTACTTCATATCTAGCTGAATAATATTTGTAGACAATATCACCAGGTCTTTCAGTCTTTAAAACATTTACAGTAATAGAGAAAGGATTATGAGACAAGTGGTAATAATTCAACAAATGTTTCATTTCCTTAGTGAGCAATGCCATAGAACCAAATTTAGTAGAAGTATCATAGATATAGCATTTTACAGAGCCAAAGCTACCTGATTTAGCCATTTCCATATACTCATAGGAATCATACCATTTAGCCTTATCTAGGTCAATAGATTTTAATATGCCTACATCAATCAATGCTTGAAGTGCAGCTCGTTTTTCTTTATCCCAAGTATTATAATCATAGTCCATAGTAAAATAATGGGGAGGGTTATTAGCCCTCCCCACCAATGAGGGTTAAAGATTAATCTTCAATGCTGAAGAGTTGCTTGAAGGACAAGATGTACTTTATCCATTCAGGCGGTTCACAAGCATCAGCAGTGTGAATCAAGAAGATTTTGTTAGCCATATGTTCCGGACGTTCCCAGCAGAAACCATTATCGGTAATGAACACAAGACCATCAAATTTAGCCTTTCTTTCCTTAATGGCATCCAACACACAATCCGGGTTGGTACAACCACGACCAATCAACTTGAATTCAGTAGACTTTTGCTTTTGCTGAGTGAACGGACCGCAAACACCATCCCAGAAACAATAAGATACATCAGCATGCTTAACGAACTTATTGATAATGGCACAACCGCGTTCCACATCTTCATCGCTCATAGAACCAGAACAGTCAATTGCAATCAAAATACGGGAACGGAATTTGTGACGCTTACCAGGAACATCAAATCCCTTACGGCGGTCAGGACGCATACGAGTATCTTCCGTATACTTATCAACGGTATTAGCCTTGAATCTACGGAGAACAGTACGAGGGTCAAATTTCGGAGTATTTGCAGCAAGAATAGCCTGCAGCAAACCACCACTAACATTACCCCAGCGAGAACCATTTTCAGCAATATGGTGGGTGATTTCCTGAATTTCCTGGTCTACGAGAGTATTTTCTTCCCAACCTTCAGTTGCCTTTTCGGCGGCCTGTTCGCTAGAATCCAAATATTCTTCAAGAGCCTGTTGGGTATCATTTCCATTACCCTTACCATTACCCTTTCCATTATTTCCCTGACCATTACCCTGGCCTTGCTGATTACCTTGACCATTTCCTTGTCCCTGGCCTTGTCCCTGGCCTTGACCTTGCTGGTTACCACCCTTGCCACCGCCACCACCTTGGCCTTGGCCTTGTCCACCACCACCTTGACCTTGTCCCTGACCCTGTCCACTCTTCTGCTTAATATCATTCAAAATAGTGAACACCTTTTCAAGGAACCAGTCTTCGTCTTGCTGGAACTTATAGCCCTTGGCTTCTTCGTGGAATTTAGCCTTAGTTGGGAAGGTATCAAGCAATGCGAGAACTTCCGGCTTATGGGTATTCAACACACCACGCTGGTTTTCGTCAAAGCAAATGTAGTCAGATGCCTTCTTAAAACAATCAATTGGATAGCATTTACGAGTAGTAGGATGGTGCAGAGCAATTCGCAAACATTCACAATAAATGCAATATGAAAGGACAGATGCTTCCTTAATGCGATTCATCCAAATCGGATTATATTCCAAATAGACAGCGGAACCAGTACCACGGCAATTCAAACGCATGGTAACCTGTGGGTCCTTAATTGGCTTCAATTCGCACAAAGAGAAATAGGTCAACACTGCAGGTTCAAACTGCAACAACTTTACTGCATTTTCAATCAATTTATCGGAATCGGCAAGGTTATTTTGCCATTGTTCCTTATATGCCTTGATTTCGTCTTCGGTCATTACATGACCATCTTTAGCAGTCATAGGTTGTACTTGTTGATTTACAACCGGTTGCTGCGGAACAGGAATGTTAGTACCCGGAATTACATTAGCCATAGTTTAATTAATCCTCATTGTTAAATTTGTATGTTCAATTTAGTAAAAATGTTAAGTCTTGTCATCCAACCTTTTGTAAATTGATATTTACCATTGTTTTATATTAATATAGAATTTAAACTTAACATTGTCAATAGATAGAATGTAAACTTTTATTTAGAAAAGGTGGTCCTTTTGACGGGACCACCTTTGTTATTATCCCCATTTAAGGGTTGGTTATTTTACTATGAATTAAAGAAGCTGAGCCTGAATATCAACCAATTCGGTATAGATTTGCTTCAATTCAGGGCAACCCAGACCAACAGAGCGAACCCACTTATGTCCCTTGGCACGGGCGGTTTCAACGGAGTTGGTATAGACTTCCACACGAGTTTCCGGATTCAATGCCTTCAAAAATTCGCAGAAGTTAGTTGCATACTTTACACCAAGGTCATTTGGCTTAGCACCAGTCATCATCTTACCTTCATTTTCGTGGAGGTAGGTTGCGACAGAATTACCAAGCTGGACAGCCTCAATCTTGGACTTCTTGCAGAGAGCGGTAATCTTCTTCGTGAAATCCTTCTTGAAATCCTTGGCTTCCATCAATGCCTTAGCATCCAAACCGGTACCGTGCTGGGTGAAATAGGTCTTGAACTTTGCAGCAATTGCCTGACCAACATAGCCAGCACATGCTTCCTGCAAAATTCCCAAACCATTTGCACCTTCAAACAAACCGGCTTCCAAACCAGCGTCCAGGAACTTTGCCCAACGAACCCAGGTACGGCGAGATGGTAGAATACCATCAAATGTTTTACCTGCAGTCTTTGCAGCACTACCATTGGAATATGGGTCAAGGTCAGAACCATACTGGGAAATATATCCGGTTACCAACGAGTTGATACCATTATCAATAGCCCAGTCAATCCATTCCTGAACTTCCGGCGTAAAGTTGTAGACCACGAATCGGTCCATCTTTGCCGGGTCAAATTCTTCAACATCATAGTTACCATCATCGCCCGGATTGATAGCACAGATAACGTGTGAACCAGGTGCCAATTGGAACTGCATGATACGGTGGTCAAGACCAAGCTGCATCATAGCATTGGTAATCAATGTAGTACCACGGTTAATTTCATCCAAGAAGAGAGTTACAGGCTTTGGATTACCCTTTTCATCCTTCACATACCAATAAGGCGGTACGAATTCGGTATGACCAGTTTCCGGATTAATGCGAGGCAAACCAATCAAGTCACCAACGTCAGAAATCTGAGAGGCCTGAAATTCAACACATTCCTGGTGCCAAATTTCCTTTGCAAGCCAACGAACCACTTCAGTTTTACCGATGCCATGAGGGCCCTTCAACATTACGGTTTGGTCAGCGGGGGTAACAGCGAGAACTGTCTTAAGGGTTTTAATATTCATAGTATTTTACCTACTTTGTTTTTTGTTTCACTTTTAAAAATAACGAGTCAAATGGTAATAATTCCATCTGTATTTGTCAATAGGTTACTTTGTAAATTGTTGTTTACATACATTCACAATTGAACTATCAACTAATCATTACAGGCACATTTTAATAATATTTCTGTATGCTGTCAATATGTATTTCTGTAAAATTATAGTTACTTCATAAATCTACCTCACTGCATTACAAATGTAAAACTGAAAACGATGCAAATCATGGGTAAATTCCTTTGCATCTCCATCTACCACTAACATATAATCGTCTCTATCCTTAGACAAAAACAATTGGATTTCCTTACTAGGTATATCCAATTCATACGATTCAGTACTCATATAAATGTGATTGTCTACAAGACCCTTTTCTTCAAAATCCAACCCCATTACATTCAAACATTTTTTAATTTCTTCAATGGCTAGATTCAAATTAATGTATCGCATTTGTTACCTCTTGTAATATGTTCTAAGTTTAATATAGAAACTTACTGCTATTCTGTCAATAGATAAGTTCATTTTTTATGTTAAATTTTGTTTACAAATAAAAAATGCTCCCGTTTTATAGGGAGCGGTAATCATGAATTACAGATGGCTAAACGCCATTCAACAGAAACAAAACTTATTTAATGAATTGTTTATAATCTCTAGTTATATGACTTTCTAACATTAAGATTATACCTTCAAACATCTTTGTTAAATTTTCATATCCACAAATATATGTCTTATACCATGAATTGACAAAAGGAAACATCCATGGATTTGTTATTGACCAATATTGTAAATTATCCTTCTTCACTACATCAGCAGCAAAACATATCCACTGCTGACCATTATGAAATTTGTAATCCTTTAAAGTTACTCCAGATATTCCACTAGGTGTTGCTGTCATTGTATATCCATGCTTAGTAGCTATTTCCTCTAGTTTTCCATCCCAGTCTTCAGCAATTATATCATTCTTCCTAGTTTCAATGATATTTTCTTTACAGTTTTTCTGATATTCAATTAAAGTCTTACTATAAAAATTCTCATAATAATTCTTTAATTCTTCCAAAGTCATTGACATATCTTTCTTAAATGCTTTGGCTGTACTTTTATATTTGGTCTCTATATAGCTAATATAATAAGTATGAGTATTCTTATACCTATAAAAATTAAATTCTAAATAGTCTTCAGTAGTCTTACTACATTGTATATTTGTAGTAACATATATACTGTCAGTTCCATGCTGGGTCATACTCCAACCATATGCATTACAAGCATCATTGATTTCATTCTTGGTATATACAGAATACTTATCACAATAAGTATTCCTAGTTTTTACTTCATTCTGTGCCGAAGGATTCTCTATGATTTTCATTTATTCCTCATAATCTTCATCATAAGTACTTTGCCCAATATCCCAACCTTCATTATCAATGATACGAGCTATATCGTCTTCATCAATATATTCTAGTAATTTCTCTACTACCTCATTACTATCCAATAAACCATCATTTACGGCATTCATTAACTTTTCCTTTATATCATCCATTTTTATTATCTCCTATTAAAAATCGGTTATAATTGCTCCCTTTCGCTGTGTGATACTTAAAAACTTTTTCTTTAATTCAGTTATACTTTTCTCTAATTCCCTTTTCTCTTTTGTCTTTTCCTTTATGGTTTTTATCATTTCTTTCCATTTTTCATCATTATTCAACTTATATATATCCTCATGATTCTTTAAATCCATATCTAAATAGGTCTGTAATTCATCTAATGTACTAAATCCCATTTCCCATTCTGGCATATAAGTATACATTACCTTTTCACTCTTTATACAACTTTCTAAATTGTATTCTGTAAAATGACTCATGTCTTGTAAAAAATTCACAAACCCATGTCCATATAAATTTGATTCCCACATTCCTTTTCTTCCTAACATATCCTTATATGGTTCACATGAAAACTTTTCATGCTTATTCTTGAAATCTATCCAAAATAATGTACTTGTTGGGCGCTTCTTGTAAAATTTCTTTAACTTATCCCAATCTGTACGATAAATGTATACTGCATCAGTATTTTCTAAATCTGGATAATGTAATTCTATCTCGTTCTTTTCACAAAATTCTTCAAATTTGTCTTTGTTTATCATATTTTACAATATAATCATTGTATAAAGTCTTGACAATATATCCTAATTTTTTATTGTTTCAACACAAACTGTACAGTCTGAAATATTTTTTATCTTTTTTGAACAGACCATGAGACTGGGCCTCAACATAAGTTTGTGTTGGAGCAAAGATCGTCAGGTCAGCTTAATCGTCAGAACCATACATAAATACCATATAATGGGTCTATGTGTCCAGAATTTCAGACTTTTTCTTCAATGTAGTCTGTATTTTCTCGGATAGTTTCTTATTGGATTCTTTTAGTGATTTAATGGTTTTTACATTGTTCATATAAGTTTCCATACATTGTTTGAACGAATCATCGGTAAATAGTCCATTCAGTACTTTGATACGGTTTTTTAGTACATTGTATGCTTCTTCTAGTTGTTCTATCGTATTCACAGGAATGGATTGGAAATTGGTATATTTGTAGATATTTACTTTACCTTTATGTTTGGTATAGGAAGCCAGTAGTCCATCTAGTTCAAAGTATTCGTCATTTGGGAGCATAGGTACAAAGACAGCACCCCAAGACTGATAAGAATAGTCACCCCATTCGTCAGGCTTCTTGGAAGTATAGTTTCTGGCGAAAGGTTCATAGTAGAATGAAGTATCGTCATAAGACTTGGAATCAAAGTCTACCATGATAGCGGCGTGGGGATTGTTCACATCTAGTTCTTTAATGTCATTGAAGTAAATGTAAATATCGTCTTCGTCTTTATCCATTAGGTTATTGTAGTTGTAAGGGATATTGTGTTTTTCTAGGAATTCTTTTAGAGTTTTTCTAGTAATCATATATTGTTCTCCTTGAAGTCAGTAGATAAGTCTTCTAGTTTGTGTTTTACTAATGATTGTTTTTGTCTTAGTCTAAAGTGGTGAAATTGTTTATGGAATACTTCAATCCATTTTTGTATTTCAGTAGGCTTTATCTGTCTCCAGTTTAAGGCAATTATGTCATTGTTATAGTTAAGTTTTAATCCAAGAGCTCTATAAACATTGTTTTCTTTATCAGTAGCGAATAGGAATCCATGAATATTCTGTCTATCAAAGGAGTAGAGATAATTGAAGTCAGAATACTTATTTTCGTGTCTCCATTTGGTTAGTTCGGTCGGGAATTGTGGTTCAGTAGAAGGTGTGGTTTTCATAAAGTTATAGTAAGGTGGATGTTCTGAATTAGGAAAAATCATAATCAATTTCTTCTAGTTTTTGACTAATTAGACGGCGTTTAGATTCAAGTAGTTGGTCTCGGAGTCTATTGTATAGATTTTCCAGTAGAGCAGGAGAATTGAATACAGTAGCACCAGTAGTGACTATTGTCATACCATTGTCAGTAGAGAAAGAATATATGTCAGTAGCTATAAGCCATTTGACTCCATCTATTGTCCAAAGTAGAGACCCAATATAATTAGCATTATAATGGAAATGGAATGTAGTCGGAGAGGTCTGGACTACATTGTACTTATCAGCTATTGATTTGATATAATCTAGCATAGAGCGACAATTTCTTTGAATAGTTCATCTACTGATTTGTTCGGGTCAAACAGAACAGCATGACCACCAGCTTCAATGTACTTAGATACATTTTCCGGTTTATCGTCAATCAGGATAGAATCAGGAGAAGCCTGCTTATATTTCTGGTTACCATTGTTTATTAGTTTGACTAGGTCAGGAGAGATATTCGTATTGGATTTTAGCCATTGTTTTTTCCCAATTTTGCCTTTGAAAAGGTGAACTGCTGAGAAAACACCAACTTGAATGTCTTTGTTGATTTTTGCGAATGATTCAACCAGTGAGAGAAGCTCCATGCCCTGAGGGATAGATTCCATTTCAGCCCAGAATTTCGGACCAATTTGGTCTAGTAAGTCCCAGTTGCATTTATGGATATCTTCTCTCCAAGCATTGAACTCATCACATCTTTTTTCAAAATTGCATAGGACGCCATCCATATCAAAGTAGATAATCATTCAAAGTCTCCTTGTAAGTTTTGTATTTTTCTATCTATTAGAACTTGTTTTCTAGCTATATTGATTTCATTTAAGAATGTTTCCAACCATTTGTAGAATGAGGATTTGAATAGAAATGTCGGTTTAATATATTTTGAAAGTTTATAATAATAACCATCATCATTAATCTCATAGTAGTTGGATATTTCGTACAGTTCAAAGGAATCTTCTTTATATTTGAATGTTGCGAAAGCATTCCAGGAACCTGTACCTAATAGCCATCTCCAAGCACCATCTCTAAAGAAACCATCACCTCTAATATATAGTCTGTAATCATAAGGTTCGTGGTTTTGATTACAGTCCACAAACCTTATGTCATATTTTTGGCAAATTTTCTCTAGTTCTTCTTTACTAAATTTCAACATAATCTATCCTATAAAACAATATAATAATAAAAATATTGAAGTATGTCAATTGATTAAATGTAAAAATTTGTAAATATCATAAATAATGTATTAGAGGTATTAAATATGAACGAAGAATTACCAAATGATTTTTTAAGTTATTTAGCAGGAACCAAGGATGCTGAAGTTGAAAAGCTATTTGGTTTTGCATTGGATAGCTTAATGTTTTCTATTAAAATCTCTCAGTACCATTGGTCTTGTGAGTCTGGCTTCCAACATACACATTTTGAAGCATTGTATGAATTGGTTAGAGATTTCGCTGACAAGTTGGTAGAAACTGTATTGAGTATGGGTGTTAAGTTTAAAGCCAACAATAAGACCTATGTCATTAATGACGAACCATTTGATGTATCTACTGCAATATTGAAGATAGAGGCATTCAGGGATAGTCTTATTGATTTGAAATCACAATATAGCACGAAGATTAGTTTAGAAAACTTATTCGGTGATACAATTGAATCATTGGATAAGGAGATTGGTCTTTTAAAGAATTTCAAATAAACACAAACAATGAGGTAAAATAATATGCAAATAAATGAAGCCATTAGGAATTTAGAGATAGCCGGATATATGGTTGTAGATGAGAATGATAGTTCTCTTGACAACATGGCAAGAGTAATAAAAGAGACCTATGGTATTTCTGCAAAAGTCAATCAAGATAAAATATATTTTGATTATGATGAAGTTGCCGTAGAAATTGAAAAATTATACGATAACGATAGCAAGAATTATAAGGTATCTATCCTAGATGAAGCTACAAATAAATCAATATATCAGGAAGTACGGTAAACTTAATGAAATCTTAAATA
This sequence comes from Methanobrevibacter sp., assembly GCA_017652345.1. Next base: position 1,194 of record JAGCBE010000040.1, on the reverse strand, counting down.
TATTAGATAAACATTTGGACTAATTTTAAAATGCTATACCTTAACTGGTATAGCATTTTTTAAAAAATTCTCAAAAGAAATCGTTGTCTAGTTCTTTAAGTCTAGCTTTAGTTATTAAGTCTTTATATCGTTTCAATAAATTAGTCAATTTACTTTCCAAATCATCTGTAATGTAACATGGTTCGGAACCATCAGTACGGATTATATTGGTTTTTGAATCTAAGTAAATATATGCTACACAAGATGTTTTATATTTGTCAAATCGTTCTCTACGATAACACTCAGCAAGTATTATATTATCTTTCGTTGCTATATAGCGGACATAATCATTAACACCAGAAGTATATTTGGTGATTTCCAAACCAAAACGAGAACATATTTCAGCAAATCGTTCAGTTGTCATTTAAAATCCTTCAACATTTTTCGTACTTTAATATCATTCAATAAAGTCTTTTTCTGTCTAATTAGTTCATTCAGATGTTTTATGAAGGGTTCAATATCTGTATAATGAGTTTTATGGTTTTTGTCAGCAACAATCTTTTCGTGTTTCAAATGAATACTATCATAGAGATAGCAGATTGCTTTACGAGGATTAAATACTCCAATCTGGTGAGGATAATCTAAGTCTGTGAAACAAATGTAATAATCTCCATTTGAATAGTTGCAACCAATCTTCAAATGGTATAGTTCAAGTGTTTCAATAATTTTATCCCAAATTAAAGTCATACTTCATCCAAAAGTTTATGTGACAGGAAACCAGTTAGATATGATACAGATGCAATCAAAGCACTTTCATTCTGAAACAACAATAATTCAGTCAATGCGAAATACAATCCGACCGCAGATATCACACCAAATATAAAGGAATGAATAAATCCGCGGTGTGCAAAAAATTGTGGAATGATAGAATATAGAAGTGTCAAAAATGCCAAATCTATTCTATCTGTAAAGAAGAAATAGATTGATATGGATAAGAAAATAAGATACATAATCTGTGATGATTTTGATTTTATATCCATATCAGGAGTCAATGCACCCATTATGCCTGTAATCAAAGGAGTTACAATGGTTGCAACCGTTGGTGTATCAACCAATGGAATAGAAGCACCAGCAGCTATAACACCAATGGTGGCTCCAAAAGCAAAATGTGGTACAAAGCTACTCATAGTTTATTTCCTATTCAAAGTCTTTGTT
>JAGCBE010000364.1 GCA_017652345.1 Methanobrevibacter sp. | reverse complement strand
TCGTGAATCTTCTGTCGTTTGAAACAAACGTTCACGTAATTCACGACCACTCATTATTTTTTCTGACATTTTTGCTCTCCTGTTAAACGGTTAATTTCACACTCTATATACCAAATAGCCTTAAGTAAATCTTGTATTGTTGTAGATTTATCTTTAAGACCAGCACGCCATAGATATTTAATTGCATTACCTATACAAAAATTTCTATGTTGTGTTATTTGTATACATTCGATCCCACTTGGGTCACTTGTATAATGGCTTGGATGATTTACTGGATCATTTTCTGTCATGTTATTGCTCCAAATCAATTTCAATTTGTAACTCTTTTAACTTATTAGCTTTCTTTACAACATCTTCATATTTTTTATCAAATAATTCCAATGCTTTATCAAAAGCTTGTTTAGCTTTATCAAATTGTATTTGAAGTTTAGCATTTTTAGCAGCTTTTTTAGCAGCCATAACTTCATTATAAATTGTTAGTGGTTTTTGTCTTAATTCTCGAAGATGCTCAACGAACTTAACTTGTTCTTGTTCAGACATTTCAAGAAAAGTTACCCTATGAATTGGTGTATCTCTATCCATTTTTTGACCTCCTGATAACCAAAATTATACCAAAAATTTACTATTAAATCAAGTAAAAAATTTAACAAAAATGTAAATATTTTACTTGACACAATATGTAGTAAACACCTTACTATATCTAGTAATCAATGATATGAGCTAAGGCATATTGGTACTCGTAATTGGTGTATGTATGTTCTAAATGTTCCTTAAAGGTTGCAGCTACTGATTCAACATTTAAATCGGGTATATCAAAACCACTTACAGAATTTAAAAGTTCACCTGTATCTAAATCTTTTTCAAGAAAACCATAGTCATATTCTGATTCAAAACTATTCATTTTATTGATTAGTTCTTTATATTTAGTGAATGTTTTAAATGTATTACCTAATTTTTCTACATTTTCATCACTAACTTTTACAATTGCACCAAGACCTGAATCCCAAGGATCATTAAATGATGTAAAACTGAATGTTAAACCACTATGATCTAACATAAACATAGGATAAAAATATGCTTTTTGTTCTTCAGAATGATAAACACTACCACTTTTTACTGTATTTATCATATTTCTAAAATCATTTTCATCCATTTCTTCAGAAAGTGCATCAATTTTATAACTATCTGGTCCAAAAGTGTAACGTTTGTGACATGAATAGAATACAAATTCATCATATTCACCAGTTTCTAATGGATTTGGTTTAGGTTCTCTAAAGATAATTAAAAATGGTTTTGTCATTTTTCCTCCTTTGTTTGTAATCCTTTTATAATCATAAACATTTGTTCTGGTGTGCGATTTATTGCTATCTTTATTTTTGAAACACAAGTACCACCCGCATAATAAACCCATACAGATCCTTGAATATCAAAACCAATAACCGTAGTTTCGCAGATAGTAAAACGAATTTCATCTTGATAAAGTTGAAGATTCATAAATTTTTCTTCTTCCCTTATTATCTTTCCTTTAAAATCTAACCATTCTTCAAAAATCATTTTTACCTCCTTATACATTTAAAAGTTTTGTTAAATATAAAGTAGCCATGAATAAACTTAAAAAAGTTCCTACTGGTAATTTAAGAAAACATCCAACCAAAGTTAAAATAATAAATATCCAAAACATTTTAACATAAAAACTTTTATCCATTTTTCCTCCTTTATCTTGGGTATAAAATTATGTAATCACCATGCATATCTTTTTCATCCATAGAGTATATAAGATTAGCAGGATCTACAATAGTTCCTTTTTCTTTATCAAAGTTACCAGTTGCATAACCACAATGCTCTATATCACATGGACTATAAGAATTTCCTTCTTCATCAGAAGATAATAATACCATAGCATCTTGGTTTTGTTTTTTAAGAAACTCAATTAACTCCGACACTTTCATTATTTAACCTCCAATTCTTTTAAATATTTACTATAATCTTTAACGAATTGTGCAATAATTGGTTTTAAAAATGTATGACAACCAACAGCCACATAATGATCTGTTACTTCTCTAATAACAAATGCACCACAATGTTTACCGATTAGTTTTTTATATTTCCTTTCTAATGAATATTGATCATTTAGATAATAAATAGCCATTAAAAATATATTACTTACACAATCAGTTGATACTGTTGCATATCTATTTGTTTTAATTGAACCATCTTGTAACAGTTTCATATAATCACCGATACCACTTAACCAGCGAGGATAACCTTCTCGTGTTTCTCCATGATCTTGATTCTTCCAAGGTTCACCTGCATATTGATTTGTCCAATGATATATCTCATTTTTATAATCAGATAAATCAATATTTAACAAATTACACATAACATATTCAATTATACGTTCTCTACTATAACGACCTTGATATTTTTCTGGAATTTCACAATCTTCAATGATAGATTTATCATGTTCATGTACCCACTCTTTAACTAATTCATAAGCTTCATTCATAGATAATGATTCTACATCAATATTGTGTTCTTTAAAGTCAAATTTGACACGATTTGTACAATATTCTACAATTTCTAGTAGTATTTTATGTTTATTTTCTTCATCTTCACGTAAATTATACCATTGTTGTTCACGTCTTTTCTTGTATATTTCATCTTTGTGTTGTTCATATTTTTCAATATTGTCAGAAATCAAATCAACATATTTATGTTCTTCTTCAGACATTAAATCACATACAAGAAATTCTGACAAAGTTTTGTAATCTTTTAATACACCTTTAAATAAAGTACGATCATCTTGGCAAGCAGGTGCATCAAACTTCTTCACAAAATTACGTTTTCTGCGAAAATGTACAAGAAACTTCTTCAAATTCTGTAAAGTTTGACGTAAATTCTTACTAACACCGAAGTCATATATGATAGTCCAGTGATTAAATGCACTTTTTACTGCCCAAATATGATTAGATGTTGAAACACTGTAACCACAATATTCACGATTAATTACTAAAATACCTTTACTTTGATATTTTTTAGCAATTGGTGCATTATAAGAATACATAATGTTACCATCAAAATGCATTCTGTGACTAGATACTTTACCATATTTAGCTTCAGGTAATGTCCATTGGTGGCATAGTTGATCATAATTAGAAAATGTTGTTATTGTCATGTTTCCTCCTTTTAAGACAATTATGTTTTTACTTTTTGTACCAATTGTACGAGAATAGATTGTTTTGATATAATAATCTTTACACATTCTATCCTCAAATACAATTGTTACGGGTAATTTAGGATTCTGATACTTCAGACTCCTTATTAGTTTCATTGTTTTCATTTTGTTTTGCCATCCTTACAAACATTTTAATGTTGTTGATGTCATGTTCAGATATTGTACTTAAAGCATAAGTTTTTTGTGGGAATAAAATCTTATATACTTCAGGATCATCCCACACTTTGTAAATATCTTCACAATATTTAGATTCATTAATTAATTTTATAAATGGTGTTGCTACTTTATAAAATTTATCAACAAAAGCTGTACATAACATATTTAATGAAGAAATAAATGGTTCATGTCCAGGATTTTGTGTAATAAATCCTTGTAGACTAAATGGTGTTAAATCACCTTTAGCTTCATTACATTTTGGTACTCTTTGCCACCATCTACCTGGTATAACTAATGTACTATAACTAGTAGTTTCATGCATAATATGTAATGGATCAACCAAAGTTGTAATAATTGGAAAATAGTTTAAATATGCTTGATCATTTAAACCTAAATCATTCTTTAACCAATCATTTCTTGTATAAATTTCATCACCAAAGAATAAAACAACACAATTATCAAGATAAGTTGTAATATTTTTCTTTATTTCATCATAAAATTTATCAATTTTTAATGAATCATCTACTTTTTCTACATATTTTACTAAATATTTCAACAATTCTTTTTGTTTTGTTTTAGTTATTTTTGTTTTGCTCATTGTTTTTCTCCTTTGCTGTTAAAATTTTACATAATTTGTATACATCATCATAAGAATTCATCTTTTTGATTTTAATTCTTACACAATTACCACAATTATCTGATATTAAGCGTATTTCTTTATCAGACCAACACCATATTGTAACTGCATCTGTAATATGTATAGCGAAACATTCATCATTTATATAAATATTTGAGTCAAATTTTTTGACTTTCTTTTTTAATTCTAACCAATCCATTAATCCTCCTTATTTGTTGTTAAAATCCTTCAGGGAATTCATCTTGATCTAAAATATTTAATACACGATCAAAATCAAGTTGTTGCATTATATTAAGTTTTTTAGAATAATCTGGTAATAATTTCATACATTGAAGATATAAACCAGCAAGTTTCATTCTGTCATATTTATGATTTAATCTATTTAATAATTCATTATTTTTATTCCATAAATCAACAACTTCTTTTTCAAGTTCTGCTTTTGTTTTCATTTTTCTCCCTTCAGTTTAAAACAATTACAATGACATGTACCAGTTTCTTTAATTTCACGCATACATTTTGCAGAAATACAACCACGATCCATATCATCTTTAGCACATGGACAAATATCTAACGGAATTTGCTGTTTTGCTCTAAAGTCTGCAATTTTATGTGCATTTTCTGTTAATTCTAGTCCATTTTTCTGTGCAAGTTCTTTCAAAGTTGCATAAATAATACCACTAATGATTTCCATTTGATTCACTCCTTTCGTCTATGTTAGTAAATACTTGAACATTATCACCAGTTTCGATAATAAAGTCAATAGTTCCATCATCTTTTAATAGATAATATGAACCATATTTAAAATCTGCACTATGAGATTTCCAAATTATCCAATTATTGTTATAAAATTCAACTTTTTGTGAATTAATTGTATGAATAATTGTCATTTTTCGACTCCATAATAGCGGACATGTAAAGATGAACAGAAGAAAGGAGTAGGTTTTTTACGCCTACTCCAACTTTGTTAGATATTAATCAAAGCTTCTGCTGTTTCCAAAGCTCTTTCAAACTTCTCTTTCACAGGTTCAGTGTAATATTTCTGTTTCTGTTCAAGAATTTCATCAGCTGTTGGAATTGTCAAGATAATGTTTGGATTTGTACTTGCATCACAAAAATCTTTGACAATCATGTCATAATCGTGTGACACTGTGGACCACATTTTATCAAAACCTTTTTCTTCTTGAACATATCCAGCAAGTTTTGCAATTCGTTGAATATCGTGAATGTCTTTTCGTTGTTTAGCATCAGCGAATTGGTCACGAATATTGTCAACTTTCGCTTTATTTCCTGCAAATAAACGAACAATTTGTGATAATCTGTAAATTTCGCCAAGTTTATTTTCAGAATATGTCATCATATCTAATGCACTTGCCCATAAACTTTGAAGTGCACTCACATATTCTGGATTTAAGCACTTGATTTCAGCCATTTTTTCAGTTTCACCTTTAGCAGATTGATTCATATGTGTAAATTTTTGTTGTTTTGTCATGATATTGTTCCTTTCAATATGTTGTTTTATGACTAATTGTTGCAATTTAACTTACCAGCTTGCAACTTCACTGGTTTGTGTCCATTAAATGTCGCTGTACGTTCAGCAATCATTAAAGACACCAAAAGATTTGATAATTGTTGATTACTTAATTCAAGTAATTCACATTCATCATATCCAAAGCTAAAAACTAAACGATAAATTAATTTTTTACGCATTGTTTAACTCCTTTGTGAACCAATTTTGTACAGAATCAAAACATTTTTCAACAAAATCTGAACAAACTGTGAATGTATCTTTACTTAATGTTACAACATCTTCACAAGTTTTGTTCAAATCTTTACCAATTTGTACTAAATCTTTTGTTAAATTTACTTTATTTGTCATTTACAACTCCTTTGTTGTTTAAGTTAATACTATGAAGAACTTAATTTTTTGTTCTTCACATATTTAGAACAAAAAATTTACTTAAAATGTACACAAATGTATATAATATATACACTAAATTATACATAAATGTAACAGAATTTAATGCAAATTATTTCATTTTACATACATATTACATAAAATTACATAACAAATACACAAAATTGTATAAACTACTACAAATATTACAAAACTTAATACAAATTTGTGTATAAAATTGTACAAATTGTGTTATTTATATGAATATGTGTTATATACACAACCTCTGGTTGTATGTGGTACTATAATACCACATAGTACTGTAACAATTTGTAACAATTTTAGAAACAACTATCCCCCACGTTTCCAAAAAGGGGGTGTATATTATACGGGAAATAGATAATTGAGGTCAACTACACAATATTCTACAAAATATATACAACTTCTATAAACTACTTTACACATATCTACAAAATATTTACAAAATTGTATACAAATCAAGTAGTTATTTACATATAGTTACAAAATTATCTACAAAGTGTACAAATATTATCTACAAAATAAGCGAGTATTGTTTGGTAAATATGTACGAGTAAAAAGTGCGGGGGTTAGCTGACGCATGGAATTAATTTTGCACAACTTTTACGTGTACCAATTACGCACCTCCACTTTTGAATGGATAAGGGGGATTATAGGGGGATAGATAAGAGTATGAGAGAAGGAAGGGGGAAGAAAGGGGGAGAAGGAAATCTTTTTTGAAAAAAGTAGTTGACAATTACAAAAAACTTTGCTATACTCTGCAACATTGAACAAAACTTATGAGGAATTTATATGCAAATTACATTACCTAATGGACAAGTAATAGAAAAAGTTGAACCTACACAACAAAATGTTGTAAAGATTAAAACAAATACACAACTTCAACAAGAAGATGCAGAAGTTAGACGAAAATTATCAGATTTACCAGATTTAACAAACGTAAATATCATATCTCAAGTACTTTGTTACAATTTATACGGATTAAGTTTACAAGATATAAGTACTGTTACAAAAATATCTTTAGAAAATATACAAACTATTGTAATGTCACAAGATTTTGCTGATTATAAAAAGAAAATGTTAGCAAGTATTAAAGAATTAGATGAAGGTGATGTTCGTAATTATTTATCTAAAGCAAGTAAAAGAGCTGCAGAAAAAGTTGTTGATATTATGCAAAACTGTGCAAATCCGAAGTTTAGTTTATTGGCTGCTCAAGATATTTTAGATAGAAGTGGACAAAGACCTGTTGATGTTGTTGAACATAAGATGAAAGTTGACAACGAATTACGAATTTTGTACATAACCAAGAACGATAATGAGAAAAAACAGTTAGAAAATATTAAACCTGTTGATGCAGAATATGAGGAAGTGTAAATGTCTGAACAAAATTACCGAATAATTGAAGGAAGTTTGCAAGAAAGATTTTTAAATTTACGTACAAAAATACAAATGTACGGTGGTGGTTTTGGAAATGGTAAAACTTCTTGCGGTTGTATGAAATGTTTACAAATTATGCACGATTATCCTGGTTGTCATGGTGCAATTTTACGTGAAACTTTACCAAAAGTTACAGGTACAACTATGAAAGAATTTTTTAAGTGGTGTCCTAAACAATGGATCAAAAGTTTTAATAAAGCTGATCGAGTTGTTACATTTAATAATGGAAGTTCGTGTGTTTTTGGTTATTTAACTCAACAAGGTGGAGATAATAACTCAACTTCTAACGTTTTGTCTGCAACTTTTGACTTTGCTTTGGTTGATCAAGTAGAAGATCCTGGAATTACTTACAAAGATTTTACAGATTTATTAGGTCGACTTCGTGGTACTGCACAATATAACGGATCTGATACAACTATGCCAAAAACTGGACCAAGATGGTTAATGTTATTGTGTAACCCTACACGAAATTGGGTATATAAGAAAATTATTAGACCACTTCAAATTTATCAACAATATCAACAAATTACAGATGATTTGTTAATTGACAAAAATACAAATGAACTACTTATTGGTGTGGTTGAAGGTAGTACTTATGAAAACAAAGATAATTTACCTGAAGATTTTATTCGAACAATGGAAATGACATATAAAGGTCAGATGAAAGATAGATTTTTGGAAGGTAAATGGGAAGGTTATGAAGGTTTAGTTTATCCAGAATTTGATATGAACACACATGTTTTACCACACGAATGGATAAAAAATTATTATTTTCAGTTAAAACAAAGTTACAATTTAACTGTACTTGAAGCATTTGACTATGGATTAGCTGTACCAAGTGCATATGGTTTTGCATTTGTTGACAATAAAGGTAACATATTTTTGATGGATGGTTACTATGATAAAGAAAAAACTAACGATTATATTGCAAAACAGATACTAAAAATACGAGATGAATACGAATATGCAATACCTACTGCAGTTGTTATAGCAGATCCTGCAATTTTTAAACGAACTGTACACAAAGATGCACGAGAAACTACAAGTCTTGCAAACATTTTCTTCAATGATTACGGAATTCGTATGACTCCTGGACAAAATGATATAATTGCTGGTATAAATAAAGTGAATGGTTATATGTGTAAATACAAAATGCATCAACATCCATTAACTGGTGATTGGAATGCACCACATTTTTATGTTTCTGATAAGTGTCAATGGTTTATTGATGAAATTACTGACTACTATTGGAAAAAAGATAAAGATGACGAAAGTGTTGATATTCCTAATGGAAAGAACGATCATGCCATGGATATGATAAAATATATGTTGACTTATCGACCAGAAATTAGTAAAATATTAAACAAACCTAAAAATGATACTAGGTTTATAACCAATTGGAGTGAAGAAGAAGGAGAAAATTATGAGTAAAACATCACGCTTAAAGAAAATTAATCAACGTTTTGATGAAGAAATGAATGAATCTATCGGTGTAGAAAACACTGAAGAATCAGATACTTATACACCACAGTTTAGAATGTATGGTGATGCTAAAATACCTGTTAGTAAAAATGAAGGTAAACTTTGGCAAACAAGATTTCATCAAAGTAAAGCTGCTATGAAAGATGTTACATCTCATTGGGATAAAGCATTAAAATATTTTAATATTGATCAAATTGGTTACAGATTTGCTGATAATGATGATACAGTTTATGCAGCAAGTACTACAAAAAAGTTACGGAAAAAAGAAACTTGCAAAGAAAATGTTATCTTCACAAATGTTATGGGTATGTTACCTAATTTATATTCACAAAATCCTACAGTTGAGATAACACCTGAAATAGAAAATGAACAAAACTTGTCAATTAGTACAACTCTTGAACGACTTTTGAATGTAATTTTACAAACTCGTACAAATCCTGGTGTAAATATGCAACCAAAAGCACGTAAAGGTATCATTAATTCTATGATTACTAATAGAGGTATACTTAAAATTGGTTGGACTAATAAAAACTTAACAAATGCTGATACACTTCAAGAATTAGATAAAATACGTGATCAACTTTTACAAGCAAAAGAACCAAAAGAAATCGAAAAACTTGAAGGACAGTTAATTGCTTTAAACGAAATGGTTGACTTTAGTGAACCTAGTTGTTTATATGTACAACATATTCAACCAATTGATTTATTTGTAGATCCAACTGCACAAGAACAAGATGGTACTGATGCAAAGTGGATGATTGAACGTACATATTTACCAACTATGTGGATTAAAGCAAAGTTTGGTATACAAAATGAAGATAATGATGAAACACGTTCTGTATATAAACCAACACATGTACTTAAAGTTGGTAGAGATCATGAAATTGAAGAAGAATATAGAAACATTACAGATCAAGCAAGATTTGATGACAATTATGGTTACGATAATACAGAAGCATACAAAAAATCACAATTAACTGAATGTTTTTGGATTTGGGATAAAGTAAAACGTAGAGTTTATTTGTATACTGGTTCAGATTGGGAATATCCGTTGTGGGTATATGATGATCCGTATCATTTACAAGAGTTTTTTCCATATTACATACTCAACTTTATTGAATCACCAAATTCTACATTAACTCATGGCGAGATTAGTTTGTACGTAGACCAACAAGATGAAATTAACAAAATTAACGCAAAACTTTCACAGATGCGTGACTTTGGTTTTAATCATTATTTGTTTAATTCAAATATTGGAGTAAGTAAACAAGCCATTGAAAAATGGGCAAATGGTGGTGAAACTATTGTACCAATTGCATTACCAGAAGGTGTAAAGTTTGAAGATGTTTTATTTACTGGTCAAGTTCCGTACGATAAAAACCAAGTTTTGTATGATAAAGGTGACTTATTACGACAAATTGATGCAGCCAGTGGTACAGATGCTACAATTCGTAGTGGAGAATACAAAACTAATACAACAAATATGGCAATTCAGACATATATGGCTGGTAAAAATGTCAAGATGGATGATAAACGTGACTTAATTGAACGTTGGTTAGGTCAAGTTGGTTGGGGTCTTGCACAATTAGTATTACAATTCATGACAAAAGAACAAGTTGGTGAAATTTTAAGTGATGAATATGCACAAAGTTGGAACAATTATACAGCTGAAGAAATACGTAAAAACTTTAGTTTAGATGTTGTTGGTGGTAGTACACAAAGACCAAATAGTGCAGCAAAACAACAACAAGCATTACAAATTACACAACTTCTTGGACAATTCGCATCAGCTACTCCAATGGTTGTAATAGTTATGTTAAAAATGTTATCTCGTGCTTTTGATTCATTTATTGTTAAAGAAGAAGATATACAAACAATTATTGATTCAATACAACAACAAATACAAGCTCAACAAATGCAAGCACAAGCTCAAGCTCAACAACAAGAAGCTCAAGCGAATCTTGCAAATGAACAAGCTAATACAGAAATTGTGGATCAAGCAGCTAATATCCAACAAGCATCACAATTACCTGAATCTGTACAAAATACAATTCTGAATAATGTGATGAATCAACCATCCGAACCTGCTGCAATTTATGGTCAGGATAATTTAAATATGTAACCCTTAACAAAAGGAGAAATAAAATGGGGAATACTAACACTGAACTGGAACAATTAATGAGTGATGTTGATAATATTGATCAAGGAAATTTTGATGATGAAGAAGAAACAACGCAAGTTAATGACCAAGAAGAACAAACTGTTCAACAACCTGAACAAACTTCAGAAGAACAAGAACAAGATGTTGATGAAGATATGCAAAATGTCATCAACAATAAACAAAAAGAAACAAAAAAGCAACCTAAACCAGCTAAAGTTGATACTAATCAGCAACAAGTTCAACCAAACCAACACCCTCAAGGTCAAGATTTAGTTGATGCTGAAGGAAAAGTGATCGCAAAAGCTGGAGCTGAACGTAGATTTTATGAAGAAGCTCAAAGATTGCGTAGAAGTCAACAACATTTTACACAAAATGTGTTACCTCAAATCAAAGAACAATACAATGCTATGGAACAAGAACTAAATGCTTATAAACAAGTAGTTGATGGTTTCAAAGCAAGTGATTTATCACCACAAGATATACAATCTGGATTCGATTTTGTACGTCAATGGAAGAAAAATCCGACAGAAGTTGTAAAATTTTTGTTGACTAATCTTCAAAGTAGTGGTATAAATGTAGATATCGAAGGGATGCAGCCATCAATTAACGCTGAAGCTATAAAGCAAATGTTGGATGCAAAACTCGCACCGTTTGTAGCAGAACGAGAAGCAAGAGTCCAAGCTCAAGAACAAGAACAACAAGTTACTAATGAATATAATAGTTTTGTTCAAAAATATCCAGACTCTGTTGTTCATGACAAGACTTTGGCATTTATGGTACGAAATGATCCGTCATTAACACCAGAACTTGCATACTATAAGTTAAAAAATTTCTACCTTCAAAAAGGTTTAGACTTTTCAGTTCCTTTAGAAGTGTTAGCTCAACAAAAACCTAATGAAACAGTGCCACAAGGTTTACCTAAAGCACCAACAATTAGTGAAAATGTTGTCAAAACTACACGACAACCTCATGTAGCTGGAGTAAACGAAGGATTTAAAAATATCATTCGTGAAGCTATGGAAGAAAGTGGACTAAAATAATTAAACATTTTTATTGAAAGGAGAAGAAATTATGGGAAGTCCTGTATTAGAAACAGTTTTGAATGCAACTTTGCAACGTTCTCGTAAAAAGTTGTTGTTCGCTGCTGTAAAATCGAACGCTTTTTATGCGTATGCTATGTCAAAAGACATGGTAGAATATGAAGATGGTGGTAAAGATATTACTAACCCAATCATCACTGGTCGAAATCCGAATGTTACTGCTTATTCGTATTATGACGAATTGCCAGTACAACAATCCAATGAATTTGATACTGTCAAATACGGTTGGAGTCGTGTTGCTGGTACAGTAATTATTTCTGATCAAGAACAAGATGAAAACAAAGGTTCTACTGAAATCTTTAAGTTGATTAAAGGTAAAATGGAAACTTTGGAAGAAACAATTTCCGAACAATTTAGTACTTGGTTGTATGGAACTGGTGCTAATAAAGATCCAAATGGTTTGGCTTTGTTAGTTCCTGATACTCCAAATTCTGGTACTGTTGGTGGAATTGATCGTTCTACTAATGATTGGTGGCGTACAATGGCTGTCGATTACAGTGGTTCATTGACAATTAACAACATTCAAGAAGCTTTGGATGATGTTTTGTTGGATATGAAGCAAGGTAAGAATGGAAAACCAGACTTGATTTTGTGTGGTAAAAACTTCTACCGTTTGTATCGTAACGCTGTACGTAATAAAGTTTCTATCTTAGCTGATGGTAACTTAAATGCACAAAAAATGTATGACTTAGGTTTTGATGGTGTAGCTTTCGGTGGAGTCACTATGATTTATGACGAAGCTTGTCCAGCAGACAAAGCATATGTTTTGAATACGACTTATCTTCGTATGCACGTTTTGAAACATGCTAATATGAAAGTCAAAGAATTGGTTGCTCCTTGGAACACTGATGCAATTGGCAGACGTATTATTTGGCAAGGTCAAATGTGTTTGTGGAAAGCCAATCGTACACAAGCTGTTATTAAGATGTAGTTAAATGAAAGGAGAGCACTATGTTGAAATACAAAATGTTTAAGTACAAACCTTATAAGAAAACTGTAATTATGTTGAGTCCTGATGGTAGCAAACGTGAAGAAAAAGAAATTCTTGTAAAAGATGCATACATAGTTATCAAAGATAATGGAGATTCTATTGTTGGTGATACAAAATTGATGCAAAGTTTCGGATTTTCTATTCCAAGTGATGCACCAGAATACAAATCGGGTACAACTGAATCAAAAATCGTAAAAGATACTGAAGAAGTTGAAGAAGATTTGGATGAAACTGAAGAAGTTTCTAAAGAAGGTTTAATAAAAGTAACAAAAAATTCGAAAGGAAATTAAAATGTTAGATAATGTCGCTAGTAAATATACACCTTTATGCAAGTATGATGCTTGTGTACAAGGTGGAACATTCAAAGCTGATCTTGGTATTGTTGCGGCTGAAGCAAAAATTATTGACTTAACTGTCACTGCTACTGCTGCTGGTACGAAAGATTACGGTGCTAGTCCGTTTGTTTTGGATGCTACTTATGGTCGGAACATTCAAGTTGTCGCTTCTACTGCAGATACTGCTAAAGTTACTGTCAAAGGTTATGACTATTTGGATCAACCTGTTACAGAAGAATTGACTTTGAACGGAACAACTGCTGTTCTTGGTGTCAAAGCGTTTAAGAAAATCTGTAATATTGATGTTCCTGCTGGAACTGCTGCAACTGTTACGGTTAAAACTGGATCTAAATTCGGTTTGCCTGTACGTTGTACACAAGTTTTGGCAACAATTGAAAGTGGAGTTAAAGGTACAGTTGGTACATTAGTTGCTCCTGTCAATACAGCTCAAACTGCAACATCTGCAGATCCTCGTGGTACTTTGTCATTCTCTAGTTATGATGGCAAACACTTGGTTGTAATTGGTGTTGCTGATGATTCCACATTCACACTTTCTGGTGTTGAACGTGGTGGTTTGCATGGTATTCCTCATTACTTTGCATAACCTAACGAGTAGGTGGTGTGGCTCTCCCATCACCTACTCAACTTATATTTAAAAAGGAACGAAACATGAAATTTAATTATCAAACTTTATCACAATTAACACAAAGAGTAATACAAAGATTGTCTATGTTTCGTGGAACGTCTGTACAAGTTTATGCAGAAGATCGTATAGCTCAAATGATTTTAGACAATTATACACGAGCTTTTGATGATTTTGAATGGAGTAATCTACAAACTTGGTATAAATTTACACTAGCTGGTATAAATGGTTGGGCTATTGAAAATGTTAGTGATTTTATTACAGATTTTGATGACATTGTATGTGTAACTCCAGATTCTACATATAGAAACCAGTTAAAATGTTTACATGGAAGTACAGTTCCTGAATTAATTAGTGGAACTTATCCAGCATATTATCAAGAATCTGCTAATCCAAATAAAATTTTTGAAATTATACCGTATACTTCTGAAGGTACGATATATATTTGCAGTAAAGGGAGATTAAATACAAATGGAACTATATTACCAGAAACAATTATACCTTTTGATAGTGATTATCTTGTTTATGCTGCTTGTGCTGACTATTTAGCAGATGATGATTCAAGTAGAGTACAACTTGAAAAATTTGTTAAACTTCGTGATGATCGAATGAAACAACTTAAAGCTATTGACAATGATGGTATAATTGATTATAATGATAGTCTAGCATATTTTGTAACTAGTGTCTGGAGATAAGCATGCCTAAATTTGATTCCTTAAACGTTTCAACAATTAGAGAATTTGATGGTGGTTGGGATGCAGTTAGCTCTGACTTAAATATGTCAACTAAATATTCTAAAGTTGAAAATAATGTATTTTATGGAATCAGTGGTGCAAAACAGAAACGATATGGTACAAAATATTTTGTAGATGTAACAAAATATGTAGAACTTGAAGAAACTTATGAAAATGTTGAAGTAGAAGTAAACCAATTTGTAAAATTTGCACAAGATACTATACATAATGTTGAAAAAGGTGATACAATTACAATAGCATCACCAGCATCTATTGCAGGTTCGTATACAGTTACGAACAATTATTACTCAAAGTTTACAGTTATTATAACTAATCCACCAGCTGACAAAAATTTCACAGATGTACAATATACTTGTAACGGAATTACACAAACTGCTGCAAATGTTGGTATTATTGGTAATACTATGACATTTGATCGTAACATAAATCCATTAGTTAAAAAAGGTGATGAGATTTCTGTTACAAGTCCTGCAGAATATGTAGGAGATTGGACAGTAACTTATGCAGATTCTACAACAATTGAAATAGATTGTGAACAAAGTTCAGCAACATCTGCAACAAGTATTCAATATACTTTATCAAGAAATGGAACAACTTATGAAAAAGCAGGAGATATTTCTGATCAACCTGTTAAAAAGTTAGCAGTTTTTGAATATGCTGCACAAAATGGTAATGAATTGTTAATAGGTCATAAAGTAACTATAACAGATCCTTCAACTTTGGAAGGAACTTATATAGTTGTTGAACGAGATTTTGAAAAATATAAAGTAGATATATCAGATACAGCAGCAACTGCTGGAACTTTATCAGAAGTTACAATAAAACATGATAATCGTAATATTTCTGGTACAAGAATTGTTGATATGACATATTTCTTGGACAAAATTATTGCAGTAACTGATTATGGTGAAGTTGTTGCAATAGATGCTTCAGGTAATGCATCAATTTTGTTTAATGAAGATATAGCTAATCAAACAAATACAACACATCCTGGTGGTTGGATTCATACAGCAAAATATCCAGTAGATTCAGTATGTTTTACTGTATTTAATGGAATATTAACTATTTGGAATGAATGGAATAAACCACTTTATGTAAACTTGTATAATGTAATTCCATGTAACTATTTAGTTGATGAAGCAACTCAAACAAATAGCATGATTCCTATTGCAAAATATGCGATTGCTATTAACCATTATATGGTTGTTGGTAATACTATTGAAGATGGTTTTCAAACTGGTGAAGAAGTACGACATAAAGATCGTATTTATATTTCAGATTATGATACAATTGCAACATTTAATGATGGTAGTGTAGATTATTTGGAAAATGGTGGTATTTATGTAGATATTGGTAAAGTTGTTTCTACATCTATGTCAGAAATTAAAGGTCTTTCTCGTTATCGTACACAGCTTATTGTCGGTTTTGATGAAGTTTCTGCATTTGGTACACTAGGTACAATGATAGATGCAACAACTAATGATGGTATTGAATATCAATTACACAAACCTGAATTTTCTGATGTGATTAGTGACTTTGGTTGTATAAGTAATCGTACATATCAAACAATTTTAGGTGATGTTGCATGTTTAAGTTATGACGGTGTTGGATTATTTCGTAAACAAGTATTATCAAGTTTAACAACTTCTGCAAAATTGTCTACAATTATTGGACCAGAATTGTACAAAACTTTTAAAGATTTAACACAAGATTCATTAACTAATAGAATTTGGACAGTTTATAATCCAAAAGAACAACAATATATGTTGTTTATTCCAAATGGTTCAACACTTGAAGAAACAACTGAAACACTTTGCTTCGTTTATACTATTCCAAGTACAGCTTCACAAACAAAAGCAACAACTGGTGCATGGAGTTTATTTACTGGTTGGAATTTTCAATGTGGTTGTACATCTGCATTAAATGAAGTATTTTTTGCAAATGGTACTATAATTTATGTATTAGGTAATGCAGATAGACCAATCTTTTCTGATTTCCAAGATGATCCAGATTATCCAGCTGATGAAGAAACTGGAATTTCTGGTAAAGATATAACATTTGATTGGGAATTTGGTTGGCAAGATTTTAACAATCGTGTTGCAAAGAAAACACTTCGATACATTGGTGTTACATCAACTGGTACAAGTAATTACACTTTTGGAACTTGGTATGATTATTTGAAAGATCCAGAATGTGAAATGCATATTGATTTAGTTGGTGGTGATGCTGCTGGTTGGGGTAATGGTCGTCAACGTTATGGTGGTGGTAGACGTACTTCAACAGAAGAACTTTTTGCATATACTGCGAAATTTAATTTGACTAAATTAAGAATATATGGTAGTAGTAAAGAAGATTTAAAAATATCTGCAATATCTTTGTTCTATTTAGTTGGTAATATTAGGAGATAATATGTCACAAATTAAAAGTTATACTACAAATTTTAGTATGAAAATACCTGAATTTAATATAGCAACGTGGCATGATGCTATGGAGTATAACTTTACTCTAATTGATGCACTACTTGGTAACTTTTTTGAAATAAATAACTTTAAAGGACCATGGTTAATTGTAACTGATTACCAAACAAATGATATTGTATACATAAATGATGAAGATGATCAATATGTAGGTAAAATTTTTAAAGTATTACAAGATCATGTATCTGGTAATACAAAGTTTGAAACATTTTATGCAGCTCATCCAGAATATTATGAAGAATATGCTGATATGAATGGTGTTGTAAACTATTTTAATATGGCTAAAGATTATGCTATAAAAATGGATGGAAAAGTTGTAGAAAATGGTACACCTATTGATTATTCTGCAAAATATTATGCAAATGAAGCAAAAAATTACGCAACTCTTGCAAGTGAACATGAATCTGATGCATTTACTTATAAAACTGATGCAGAAAGTGCAAAAAATAGTGCAGAAGGTTACGCAACTGCTGCACAAGGTTATATGAATAATGCAGAACAATATAAAGATGATGCATTATCTTATATGAATAGTGCAGGTGATTCTGCAACTTTAGCAACACAAGCTAAAACTGATGCACAATCTGCAGCAAATTCTGCAAGTTCTAGTCA
Organism: Methanobrevibacter sp.; assembly: GCA_017652345.1. Next base: position 25,899 of record JAGCBE010000364.1, on the reverse strand, counting down.
AACTGGTGCAGAAACTGCTGAACTAAATGCACAAGGTTATGCAACTTCTGCATCAAATAGTGCAACTGCTGCATCAAATTCAGCTAGTGATGCATTAGGTTATAAAAATGATGCACAAAGTTATGCAAATAGTGCAGCAAGTTATGACAGTACTTATCAACAATATTTAGAAGATACACAAGAAGCATCAACTGATGCACAAACAGCTGCATCTGGTGCACAAACTGCAAAAGATAATGCAACAACTTGGGCACAAGGTACAGATGAAGAAGTAACTGTTTTAGGTGGTGAACATTCTGCTAAAGGTTGGGCTGGTGTAATTAAAACAATTTTAGCTAATATTATTTGTAATACTACAACAATAGATCCAGGAGATCCTGCAGAAGTTACAAGTACTGGTGATGAAGATGAAATTATTTTAAACTTTTTTATACCACAAGGAGAAAAAGGTGATACTGGTGATCAAGGTGTACAAGGTATACCTGGACAAGATGGTGCAGATGGACAAGATGGATTTTCTCCAAGTGCTTCTGTAACACAAAGCGGAAGCGTTACGACAATTTCTATAACAGATAAAGACGGAACTACAACAGAAAGTATAGATTTATCTGGTTATGAAGTAGTATCAAATAAAGTAACGTCTATTTCTGCTTTAAGTACAGACACAGAATATCCAAGTGCTAAATGTGTGTGGGATATTGTTGGAGATATTGAAACAACTATCAATACAATACGAGGTGTGTAATGACAATAGCAAGTGCATTAAATGATTTAAATACAGATATACAAAATGCAAGAACAGCTATTACAAATAAAGGTGGAACTGTTACATCTGGTGGTGGTAGTTCACAACTTGCAACTGATATTGGAACGATAACAGAATTAAAAGGAGAGGTTAGAAGTGAAAATCTAACAATTGCTAGTGGAAGTACTTATACACCTAGTGCTGGTAAAAACGGAATAACATCTATTACAGTAACACCACGAAATCAATCAAGAACAGTAACTCCTAAAACAACAACCCAAACACTGATGGTGAATCAGGGATATTCAGGTAACGGAACTATAACTGTAAATCCAGTTACATCTGCTATTGATACAAATATTCAAGCTGGAAATATTAAAAATGGTGTAACTATTCTTAATGTAACGGGTAATTATAATGGAACACAACCAACAGGAACATTAAGTATTACACAAAACGGAACTTATGATGTAACTAATTATGCAAATGCTGATGTAAATGTATCAGGTGGCGGAGGTGGGGGTGGTTTCAACCTTGAATATCTATACAACCATAATGGAGGTCAGCACTTAAATCTTACTTTAAATAACACAAATACTTTCCCATTGTTTACTGATGGGTGGTCACAGTTTAATGCATATTCAAGAGTTATTATCCCATCAGTTTCAAAATTTATAGTAAATAGTGCTGATAGTTACTATTGGGGAGATTGTATCATTGAATTAACAGTTGGTGGCACTACTCGTGCATTAAGTCCTGGAGAAACAGTAACCCTAACTCAAGATTCAAAACTTAAAATCTATGAAGCCGATTGTTTGTTAAAGGGTACAGCAATAACAATGGCTGATGGTTCTATCAAAGAAATCTCTCAAGTAAAAGTTGGCGATATGGTTATGTCTATCAACCCAGAAACAGGGGAGCTTTCTGAAGATGAAGTTATTTATAGTGATGGAGACCAAAAGAACTATGCTGACGAATACGATTTGTGGGAGTTTGAAAACGGTATAGAAGTTAGAACAGCACACCACCACAGGTTTTATAATGTAGAACGTCAAGCGTTTGTATATCTTGATGAATTTGAAATTGGTCAACATACAATAGATAAAGACGGAAACCAAGTAGCTTTGTTAAAGCATACAAATATGGAAAAGGTATCACACCATTTTACTATTGCAACAAAGAATTGGAACATATACTTTGCTAATGGACTTGTATGTGGAAACAGAAGAAGTACAGAAATTCACTTAGGTACTGAAGAACAGAAACAAGTACAAAGTACACCTAGTGAAAACATAGGAGAATTTTTAAATGACTAAATATGAACAAGATGATTTACCAAATTTTTTAGATGTTGAAGCTCAAGCACGAGAATCAAACATAGATAAAGAAACATTTTTTAGACATAAACAAGCTATGGCTATGCGTTGGTTTAAGTATTATAAAATGTGTAAAGATCCTAAAAAGAAATTACAACTTGCACAACAATATAATTTAGTTGCAACAATGCGACAAAGATAGTTGACTATGTTGTAAAATTGTAATAAAATTGTACAAAACTGAAGGAGTTTCTATGTCAAATATTGAAGAATACACAAAAAACTTTAAATTTATGATACCAGAATTCAATGTTGCTACATGGCATACTGAAATTAAGGAAAACTTTAAAGCAATTGATGCATTAATTGCTAATTTTGTACAATCTCAACAATATAAAGGTGCATGGAAACAAGTAACTCAATACGAAATTGGTGATTTAGTATACATTAGTGATGAAAATAGTAACAACTATGGTGGACTTTTTAAAGTTTTAGTAGATCATATTACAACTGCTGATGATTTTGATACATTTTTAGGAGATAATCCAACATATTATGATCTTCAAGGTGAAATGGGTGCACAAGTTGCAGCATTACGTGCACAAGATTGGGCAGAAAAAACAGATGGTATTGTAGTAATTAACGAAAGTCCTGTAGATTATTCGTCAAAAGCATACGCTATTGGTGGAACTGGTACAGAAACTAACAACTCTAAATACTTTAAAGAACAAGCTGAATTAGCTCGTGATGGAATTTTATTAGACCCAGGATTTATTGCAATAAAAAATGATTTACTTGGTGATGAAAATATTAAAACTGTTGCAGATAATATATTAAATGTAAACAGTATTGGTGATAATATATTAAGTATTTTATCAGTATATAACAATTTATCTGATATAAATACATGTAGTTCTAACATAAATGCTATATTAGATGCACCAACACAAGCAACAAATGCATACAATAGTGCAGTATCTGCAGCAAATAGTGCACAACTTGCTCAAGAAGCTGCATTAAGTGTTACAAATGGATGGGATTTATTTGACCATAAATGGGAAGATCATTTACTAAATGATCAAAATTGGCTACGAGCAGATACATTTAGTTGGCATCCTGCAATAACGCAATACGGAACATATCTTGAAGCATATAATCATTTAGTAGATGACTACACAAATGGAACAACACAGACAGAAACAATTGGAAGCTATACAATTACCTATGTACTAGCTACTGATGGTCATAAAATTACAACAGATGAAACAACAGTAGAAAACATTTATAATGAATCAGGAGTAGCCTGGTATTATGTCCTAGACACAACTAATCAAAGATTTAAATTACCTAGAACAAAGTATGGATTTGTTGGGTTAAGAGATACTGTTGGAAAGTATGTATCAGAAAGTTTGCCAAACATTGTTGCTGGAAATTTCTTACACAGCGATACTGCAGATGGCACAATAAGTGGTGCGTGTGAATATACAAGAACAACAACGTCCGACGAAGCAAGATTCCCAAGCACAAACAGGTCATATGATACACAGGGAGTTAAAATTGATGCTTCTATTTCATCTTCTGCTTATCAAAACAATGCGCCCGTTCAACAACGTGCAACACAGATGTACCTCTACTTCTATATAGGACAATTCTCTCAAACAGCAACAGAACAAACAGCTGGATTAAATACAGAATTGTTTAATAATAAAGTAGATTTGAATGCAGCTAACTTATCCACACAAGGTAAATCTTTAATTGCTGGTCTTGGTATGCCAAGTGATTATTATGAGGTGATTACAATTCCTGCAACCACAAATTATTATGAAGCTCCAGCAAATGGATATTTATCTGTAGATTTACAAGTAAGTAATGGTGGTTATGTACAATTAGCATTAAAAGATTCAAGTTCTAATACAGGATTTTTAACAGATGGTACAGGTATTACAAACCAAACTTATTGTAAAGGACATATACCAATGAAAAAAGGACAAAAATGTTATTTTTATTATAGTGGTTTAACAGGGAATGGTGCAGCTACATTTGTTTATTTAGAAGGGGATATAAATGCGTAATAATTTTAAAAGGAGAGTATAAAATGACAACTTATTATCAAAAACAAAATAATGAAATTATTAAATCAACGCCATTTGAAAAAGTGGCAAAACATTGGGGTTCTTATGAAACTACCGAAGAAAATATTGTGTATGGTTATGATGGAAAACTTTACTTAGAATCAGAATGTCCAGAACCACCTGCACCAACTAGAGAAGAACAACGTCAAAAGCGTGCAGATGCTTATACTAGAGAAAAAGATCCTATTACTTGTCAGATAACTTCTTTACGAGATGAAGAACAAACACCTGAAATTATTGCAGAAATTAACGAACTTTTACAGAAACGTGCTGAAGTTGTTGCAGATATTCAAGAAAGATACCCATATCCAGTAGAGGAATAACATGGAAGATTTAGAACAATTAATAATTCTTGCACAAACTGCTGCAACTCCGTATGAAAAAGCTGCAAAAATGTACAAAAATGTATGTATTGCTTTACTATTTATGTTAGCTATGTGTCTATATTATATATTTACTACACCAACTTACATAAATTTAGAGCAACCTAATACAAATAGTAACAATAATATTGCAAAAGTGGAGTAATAAATGGGAAATGTTATACAAGTTTACAGATCTTTGCATCCTAGAATCAAAGCTAATGTAAAAAGTGATGGAAACTTGTTATTTCGTTTACCAAATATTACTAGAGTTGTAGTAACTCGTAATGGAATTCCATTAGATTTTTCAAAAATGAGTACACAATGAATATAGATCAACACGCAACCAAAGTTTTTATTAAAAGTTTACCACCAGTAGAGTTAAATTTGCTACTAGATAAATATCAAATTCCTACACCTTTAAAAGAAATTTTAAAAACTGTAGCAATTTATGACAAAGAAGGCTATCCTGGATGTGATTTTATGGAATCTGAATACAAAATTCATATAAGTTACTGGCAATTTGGTAGACTTTTAAAGAAAGCTCTTATACTTTTTCGTAAATGTCGTAAATTTGACATGCAATAATTTTGCTATTTTTTCGCCAAGAATAATTATTTAATATTTAGTATACTGTGTTTGTAACAGAAAGGAACAACATGGTATACAATCCATATACTTATTTACAACAAAATCAACAACTACAGACTATTCAGCCTGTACATCAAAGAATTCAACCACAAGTTATGTGCTACTTTGCACAAAATGTTGCAGAAATGGACAACATTAAGTTGTTGCCTGATACATATTATATAGGTATTAATCAAAATACCAAAGAAATTTACATCAGAAAAATGAATAATATGTGTTTAGCTGAAACAGAAATATATAACTTGGTTACAAACAAGAAAGAAAAATCAGAACTTGAAACAATTTTGGAAAGATTAAACAATCTTGAAAGTAAAATAACGAAAGGAGATACAAATGTTCCAAATAACACCACAAATGTTACAACAGGGGATGCAAATGTTAATGTCGGGCAAGCTTAATAATGACCCACGTATGCAGCAATTTCAACAATTAATGGCTGGCAAATCTTATGCACAACAAAAAGAAACTTTGCTAAATTTTGCACAAAGTAGAGGTTTTGATCGTAATATGATTGCACAGTTATTAAATTCTCACTAATAAGTGATGATTAATTCCGAGAAATCGTGAGTGTTTAATATTAACTTTAACAAAAGGAAATTATACTATGGCAGAAAATGATGGTATGTTAGGAATGGGTGGTTGGGGTATCTTAATCATTTTATTCTTCTTAATGTCTGGAGGTTTTGGTGGATTTGGTGGAAACAACGCTTATGCTACTTCCAATGAAGTTCAACGTGGTTTCGACAATCAAAACTCCATGGCAAACCAACGTGAAATCTTGAATTCTACGAATCAAGTTTATCATGATTTGGTATCTTATGTTGGTGATAAATATGCTGAATTGGATCGAGATGTATTGAACATTGGTAACTCAATTCAACAGGTTATCTCTAACCAAAATGAGTGTTGTTGTAACACACTTCGTGCAATCGACAGTGTGAAATTTGAAAACGCACAAAATACTAACAAAATTTTGGAAGCTATGGCTCAAAACAAAATCGAAGCTTTACAAGATAAAGTACGTTCTTTGGAATTGATGCAAGCTACCCAAAATACGGTAAAATATCCTACAACTTTTAGCTATAATGCTGGACCTTCACCATTTTGTGGTGGATGTGGTTGTGGAATGTAATAACTCGGGGTGGGATAACACTCACCCCTGACATTTTAGGAGATAAAAATGACTTGTAATTGTTGTAATAATTTACATAAAACAATAGGATTAACAGCAGCTGGAGTATTAACTGTAACAAATGCATCAAATGTTGGTAATTTTGACGAATTTTGTTTACTTTTAACAATAAATCCAGACAATGTTATCACTACTGCACCAGTAGCATATACTGTTACTATTAATGGTACAAGCACACCGTTGGTTGATATTTGGGGTTATCCTATAACAACAGATAGATTACGTACAAGAAAGATATATCATGGTAAATATATTTTAATTGGAACTGATCCACATATTACATTAACAAATGTACCTTGTGATGCATCTACTGCTGCAGCTGTTGCAGCTATGACAACCAAAACAGATGAAACGGATGGTGACTAATGACTACAGAAGAAAGAATCAAACTTTTTAATGATTTTCATTCAGGTGTTCGTATGTTTATGGACAAAATTGAAAAGATTTCACGAGAAAAACAAACTTGGACTCTCATGGAACTTGGAGAAGTTGCTGATATTATGAAAGATTTAGCTAAAACTGAAAAGAATATTGCTAAAACTCATATGATTTATTCAACACATTCTGAAGAAGTCTATTAAAAAGTACTTGACTATTTAACTAAAAATGGCTACTTATAATAATATAGGTAGCCTTTCATTGTGAAAGGAGCTTAATATGAAGAAAGTATTACAAAGAATGAAACAATTTTTGGTATTTGTTGTAAAATATATAAAATCAGTTGTAATTTTAGCAACAATTTTCATCAGCTGTATTGTATTTTTAGCAACATTATCACCAAGAGTTGCAGCACTTGAACAAAAAGTTACACATTTAGAATCAAGACTTACTGAATCTGAACATAAATTTGACCTAACTAGTACAAAACTTGAAACAACTTTACAACAAATCTCAACAGATTTACAAATAATCAAACAAAAATTACTTTATGGGAAATAATCATGTATAAATGGAGTAAAACTTCACTAAAAAGACTACAAACTTGTGATAAAAAGTTACAAGATTTAGCTAATATGATGTTATCTCGTTCAACTTGTGATCTAACTATAACATGTGGATATAGAAATGAAAAGGAGCAAGAAGATGCATTTAAATCTGGGAAAAGTCACGCACACTTTGGTCAAAGTAAACACAATTTTTTACCTAGCCAAGCAATTGATATCATACCTTATCCCATCTGCTGGGATAAAAAAGACAAAAGGTGGCAAGAAACAGCACTAAATGCTATGTGGTGTGCAGGTAAATTAGGTTTTGAAATTACTTGGGGTGGTAGTTTCAAAAATTTAGAAGATTATCCCCATTATGAACTGAAAGGTTAAACATGAAGAAACTTAAAGAATTTTATGGTAAAAACAAAAAGAAATGTATTACTGCTGGTGTTGTAGTTGTTGCAGGTATTGCATATTGTGTTGGAGCTGATATCAATATTGACACAGTAGTTACAGCAATTTGTAATTTTGTTGGTTGTCAGTAAATTTTACTTGACAAGTACAAATAAATATGGTATATATTAATTATATAGCCTACTTATGTTGACATTAACCTCAAAAGAGTGTATACTTTATGCATACACTCTTAATTTATGAAAGGAATATTAAATGTTTAGTAATAGTTCAGAATATGGTAAATATTTAGCAACAAATAATCTTGATCCATCTGGTATGTTAACTGGTACAACAGCAGGATTATCTAATATTTTAACTGGTAGTGGTACTGGTAATGATTATGGTTCTGCTCTTGGTGCTGGTGCTGGTGCTTTAATTGGTTCTGCTTTAGGACCTTTAGGTGCTATAGGTGGTGCAAAAATAGGTAGTATTGCTATTCCAAAAGTTATGAGTTCTTTTGGACATAAATCATCTTCTGCTAAAAAGAAAGCAAAAAGTGCTAAAGCTTATAATACTGCTATTAAAGGTGCTGCAAATAAATTAGCAAAAGATTATTCTATCATGGATCAATCTGGTTTATTTAAAAATAATGAAGATTTATTGCAAGGTTATTATAATACTTTAAAAGATACTTATAATAATGATAAAAAATATTTTTATAAACAAGATCAAAATAAATTATATCAAAACTATTTAAATGATCTTACAAATAAACAAAAAGCTACATGGCAAAATGATTTTAATAACATGTTTCAAGGTTATGGTACTACAAACAATTACCTAGATTCACTTTGGAACTTGGATGCTGATAATGACTTTAACCAAAATTATCTTGATAATTATTACAATGATACAAAAACTAAACTTGATAGTGCAAAAGCTCGTGGACTTTTAAACGAAGCTGGTTATAATTCTGCACTTGATACACTAAATCAACGTAATTCTGCAGCAAGTGCTGGAGTTAATGCATTAACTGATTCAGTTATCAATAATTATCGTGATGATTGGTCTAATTTAGCAGGAAATATACAAACTTCTATTGATAATTACAACCTTGGACAAAGACATATGAATCTTGGTGAACAATGGAACAATCAATACAACGATTTGTATGGTAGACAACAAAAAGGTTTTGAAGGTGAATTAAATAATGCACTTTCTGGTTATACTCCTTATGATGTTTCAGACATTTTAGCAAATGCTCGTAGTTCTCAAGGTGTAATTAATCCACAAGCTACAGATGATAGTGAACTTTTATCAGCTTTACAAGAAAAAGAATCGAAAAAGAATAAAGTTGGTTTAGGTAATCAAGGTATTTTCTAAAGGAGGTACTATGTTAGGTGGAGCTTTATCTGGAATTGGTGCAGGAATGTCTGCTTTAGGTGGTTCATTAGAAACCATTGGTAACATGAAATCCAAAAATAAAGCACGAAAAGCACGTATTGCTGGATTAAATGATGCAAAAAATGAATTTACTCTTGGTTCTACTGATACACAAGGTAACCGAATTAACTTCAACAAAGATCGTGGTTGGGGATTTGATTTAAGTAATTCGGGAAAAGCTGAAGTAACTAATGCAAATCGACAAAGTTATCTCGCAAATGCTATGAGTGCTAAACTTCCTAGTGCATATCGTAACCAATTAACTGCACAAGATTATTTATCTGCACAACGTCAAGCAAATGCTAACCAAAATGCTGCAAGTCGTGTAGCTTTACGTACAGGAAGTAATGTTGGTGATGTAATGCGTTCATTCGGTCGTGCAGGAAGTGATTATTTACGTCAAGCTATGTTACAAAATATACGTAATGGTCAAGCAGCACAAGCACAAAATATTGCAAATTATATAAATAATGCAGCAAGTGCTAAAGCTATTACACAAGGAACAATGCAAAATTTACTTAATATGCAAGAAGGTCCAGCTGCTCAACAACTTGCACTTAATCAAGCTATTGCTGAAGCTAAAGCTGTACCTACAACAAATTGGTTGCAAACTGGTGGTAAAATTTTACAAGGAACTGGTCAAGCTGTTGGTGGTTTTGGTAATAATATGAACATGCTTCAACAATTACAAGGCATAAATGCACAAAATCAGCAACGTTGGAATGATTACATGAAACTTTTACAACAATATTTGAATAAGTGAGGTAGAATATGGTACAAATTTATCAAAATCCTAAATCTATTTATGCAGCCCAAGTAGCAAATCAACATAATCCAGAATTTGCTGCATTAAACTCTATTGCAGAAGGTTATGCTGATGGACCAATTACAGCTGCTATGGCTCAAATGGACTTAGATGATAAATTTGGTGGACTAAAAGGTGCATTAAGACAAAAACAACTTGATCGTAAATGGGCTAGAGGTGATAGACAATGGGATTGGTTGAATCATCTTAAATTTTTACAAGCACAAAAAGGTTACGATCCTTCTAATATGACAAATTTAGATAGAGCTTTTGTACAATTTGCTAGAGGAAATGAAACAGATCCAAACTCTTTACCAGATTTTGCATCAAACTTTACACAAAATGGTGCAAATTCTGTACCAAATATGCAAAATATGTCAGCTGTTTCTAATCCTTTACAACTAAAAGCAAAAATGTTGGGTAAAGATTATACAGGTGCATTAGAAGATATATCAAATTTACATAAATCTTATGTTGAAGATGATACTATTAACAGAGAATTACTAAATAATGCAATTCATCAACTTTCTGCTCAAAGGGCTGCAGATATTCGTCAAAAACCAAAAGGACCTACAGCTATTTCTGATGGAAGTAAACCAACTAATGAATTAGTTGCAGCATTACAAGGTTTATTTAGTGATAATAAAAAGTATATAGATCTCTATAATCAATCAATTGATGCTAGACCTTGGACAAATATACAAAAAGATTTGTCTGATTATGATGGTTTAACTGAAGGAATTAGAGCTTCACAACGTTACAATCAACAACAGAAATTTATTCAAGCAGTTGAAAAAGATCTTAACAATAAAGGTGTCATGCCTTTATCGAAAGAACAAATTAGTAACATTTATGAAGAACTTTTTGCTATGGGTTATGATCCATCTACACAAATACCTGTAATGGATTCACAAGGACAAGTTTATTTATACGATACTTCATCTAATAAAACAGCAGCAGGATTAACTCAAGTAAAATAGGAGAGCATTATGGATGATTTAACACCTGTTTATATCAATCCTGATAAAAAACCTCATGAATCTCGACCAATTCGTACAGCTATTGGTGGAGCTTTATCAGGTATTGCTGATATTCCTTTACTTTTACGTACAGGCGTTAATACTTTAACAAAAATTCCGTATAAATTTATGTTTCAAGGTAAAACTCCTGGCGAAGTTTTTAGAGATGAATTAGCACAACAAGAAAAAGATACCGACATGATATACAAATTTGTTGGTGGTACTCCTAGAAGTGAACAAAATAAAACAGAAAGACGTGCAGATTTTATTGGTGATATGATTCCTACAATTGGTACAGCAGGAATGTATGGTTTAGTAAAAACTCCTATTAAAGTTGGATTAAATAAAGCAGCCAAGAAAACGTTTCGTGAAGTTGCTAAAGAAAGTATGAAACAAGGTGCAACTAAAGCACAACGTATGGCATTATTACACCAAGCTAATAAAGGTATGCAACCTATGATGCAAAAATTTATGAAAAATGGTGTACAAGATTTTTCAGGTGGTGCATTTAACCCAACTATTCTTGGTTCTGCTCGAAAAGCTGCATTAGAAACAAAAAATCCTGTACGTTCTATTGCAGAATATATGTTACCTGGTATACAGGTTACAAAATCTGAAAAACTTTTACCAAAATTTTTAAAAGAAGGTATAAATTCTGCAGATGATGTAGCAAAAGCTATGAAAAATGTACGTAAAGCACAAGCTTTAGAGGGTGGTGCACAATTAATTGGTAATCTTGGTTTGTATGAAACAATGTCTGCAATCACTAAACAAGATGGTTTAATTGGTGATTATTCTGATACACTTGAACATGATATGCATAAACAAGAATCAAATTGGTTAGTTCCTGCAGCAATTGCCGCTACAACTTTATTTGGTATGCATTTTTCTGGTAAAAAATTACAACAATTATACGGTACTGAATATAAAAATCTTATCAAAGATTTCAAAGCACAACAAACCGAATACAATTTACGTAACAAACATTATGAAAATATGCCAACAATTAAACAAACTGATAACAATTTAGCTACAAATATGTACGATAATACTGCATTTTTGGATGATGATCGTTTCAGTTATATGTTTAATCCACTTGATAAGGCAAATATGCGGTATGATGTTACCACATCAGTTAATAGCGTAATGTCAACAGGTTATCCAGATGTTAAAGGTGCTAACATTAAACCTGTAGAATTATATAATAGTATGGCTGATTTAAATAAATTTCATCCAAAAGAATGGCAAACTTTAGAAGAATATTTAGATACTAACAATAAAATTGCATCATATATTAATAATCACAACATTAAGAATATTGGTGAAGATAATTTTGCAAAATTTACATACATGGATGACACAAACTTACCAGTTATATTAAGAAATGATCCAATTTTACAAAATCTTCGTCAAACTAGTAGAAATTTACGTAAACAAATTGATACTAATCCAGTTTTGAAAAAACTTGCAGATGATATTTCTTTAGATAGTGAAATTCGTCTAAAAATGGGTGTAGATTCTGGTAGAATTACACCAGATGAAGCACAATATTTACGTAAAAATTATACAGTTGATGGATATTATTCATATAAGCCATTTGTTGAACAAGTACCTGATAAAAGTATAGTAGATTCTATTAAAGATTATACGCTTGCTAAAGAATTAACACAAGATGCTCCAATGTTGGGTCGTGTTTTACGTAATACAGATCAAATAGCTAAATCATACACTGATACTTATCTTGGTTCTGTTATGTCTGATTTAAAATATGCACAAAAGAATTCACGTATTAAGGCTATGATTCATGCAGGATTTCCTAGACAATTTGAAACAATTGAACAATTATCTAAAGAAATTGGAAGTGCTAAAGAAACATTAAGAGCTATTGATGAACGTTTATTACAATCTGATGTATCTGACACAGCTATTACAAAACTTGGTAAAACTCGTGAAAAAGCTGAACGAAATCTCAAAGAGCTTGAACAAAAAGCACTCAATTTAACACACATTGAATATTTAGGTTCAATAAAACCACGCAATCATGGTACAGTTACATTAGCCACTACACCATATGAATACTTAAATCGTACAAAACCACCAAGAATCAACAATGTTATGTCATATGCTGATAAACATTTGAAGAAAGATGTTATTAAAGACATACAAAATTACAAAACTTCTAAAGATGTATTGATGTTTACTGATGCAAATGGTGAACAACACTTTTTCAAAGTTAATCCTTTATTAAAACAAGCAGTAGATTTATCACCAGATTTACCAAATGCTTTTGGTTTAGCTATGTTAAGATTAAAACGTACTAAACAAGAGTTCACAACTGGTGCATTTAACCCAATGTTTGCACCAACTTCTGCAATTTTTGGTTTACAAGAATCACTTGCTGCTTTACCTCGTTTACTTAGTAGACCTGCTAAATTTAAAGATTACATTGATGCTATTAAATTTAATGGTAAAGCTGTTAAATTACAAATGGCTCGTGATATGCAACAAAATATTGTAAACGAATGGAAGTCAGAGTGGATTCATACTATGGGTGATATGAGTCAATCACCAATGGGTAAAAAATACACAGAAGATATGATACGTAAAATGGAAGTAGATATTGAAGATTGTTTACTCACTAAGTTTGAACGTGCAGGAGCTGTTGCATATCGTTACCCAGAAGGACTTAAAAACACACAATATCCTTTAAGTATGGATATGAATCTTACACAAAAACTCAAACGTAAACTATATGATGTTTGGGGTGCAAAGAAAGCGATTAAATGTGGACAATATATTGATTATTGTACGGAAGCTTTACGAAATGCATCAACAGTTGGTGCTATGTTGCATCTAAAAGCTGTTAAAAATCTACAAAATTCTAAAGATTTTCGTGTAGCTGCTGATTTAGTATCTAAAAATATTACAGATACCAAAAAAGCTGGTATACATGTTGGTGCTGCTGGCAACATTTTAGGATTTATTGGTAAATATTTACCGTATGGTCGTGTAGGTATTAACAGTATTGGTGCAAAACTTGAAGCGTTACATGCAGGAGATGGTATTACTTTCTTAAAAGCTGCTAAAAATCAAATCAAAAATGCAGACAATACATGGGGTGAAGTAGCACATATGGTACAACTTGGTGCAACTGGTTTATTAGGTAACCAATATTTACAAAGTTTGTACTATACTGCATTAATTCCTACACTTGGTTGTTATCTTTGGAATCATTTAAGTCAAGAAAACAAACAAGATTACTACACTTTAAGTGACTATAACAAAGCAAGTAAACTAACTCTTGCAAACTTCTATGGAAAAGGTAAACATTTAACAATACCTTTAGATCAAGAAGTAGGTGTTGCATGTAAACTTTACGAAACTATGTTAGATTCTATACTTAATTTAAGTAAAGATAATGGTGTTGATCCAGCTTTTCAAAACTCTCGGTTACTTGGTATAGCTATGGCTCGTTCTTTTAACTTAGAAGATATGGTAGTTCCTGAAGTTTTATTAAATAGTGCAGGTATGACATCAAACTTTGATATTGGTAGTGGTGGTTCTCTATTAGATAAATTACCAATGAACCAAACTAACTTAGATGGTTCACAAACCGCATTACAAAATGGATTAATGTCACAAGAATCTCATGCAATTATCAATACAATCTTTGGAGCTGTTGGTAAATCTCTTGCAAATGGTGCAGAACAGTTTAATATTGGTGCAAGAGATGTAGGAATTGGTCAAGGTTTAAAAGATTTTGTTACATCTACTATGCAAAAAGATTCAAGACCTATACCATTTATGCCAAATTCTATGATGGGTGTACGTGCTATGACACAAACTGCACAAAATGTTAAAGGTAAAATTGATACTATTGACAAATTGCGTAAACTTAATACATTTAACTCAATAGATCCTACACTTGTTGGCAAAAAAGGTTCAAAAGTTCAAGCAAATATACCACAACCAACACTAGATCCGAAGTTACAATTTGCAAGTCAAGTAGCACAAGTAGCTGTACCTTATTATAATGACAAAATCAAACCAATTTATGATCAAGTTAATGGCATTTATAAACAAATTGCTGCATACAATGCAACAGGTCGTGATCAATTTGGTAATGTTGTTGGTACTATGGATCGCTGGAAATATCAACAAGCTAAGATTAAAGAAGTACAACAAATATACAAACAACTATATTTTGAGTTTGAAAAGTTAGAAAATATATTGACTAACCAATTTAATCGTGATATAAATTTAACAGAGTTTAATAATTTACAAGGAGTGTAAAATGTCTGAACTTTATCATGCTATGAGAGAAAATAAATCTAATGCTAATATGTCGCCTAAAGAATACGAAGCTTTAGTACAAAGACATAGAGAACTTTACCAAAAAGCCACAAAAGGTAATCCATCTTGGGATAAATATTGGGAAAAAACAAAAAATTATAAACAAACACAAGGAGTATATTAATGTCTTGGATGAAAGCTATTACAAGTGCTGCTAAAAAAGTTGGTAATGATGCCAAAGTTGGAGCACGTTATTTGTCACAAAAAGCAGGTAAAGTTGCTGGTCCTGTTAATGAATTAGCTAAAGAATCTGTAGAAAAATCACCATATTTAACAGCAGCTCTTGCTGGTGGTGTTGGTTTAGGTGCAGGTGCTTTAATGTCTGATGAACCAAACTACCCAGAATCACCAGAAATTACACAACTCATTGTACAGTTGCGTAAACAAGGTTTATCTGATGACCAGATTCAAGAATATATTGACAACATTATGCAAGCACAAGAGGGATAATGAGTAAAACTAGTCAACTTTTTGAAGCATTAATGATGAAACAAATAATGCCTGATATATCCAAGGCATCTCATAGACAAGTGCTTGAACAAGTTGCAGACAATTTACTCAAAAATCGTATGCCTAAAAAATCTGTTATAGATTATGCTAAAGAAACAGATCCTACGTCATATTTACTCGCAAAGAAATACAATAAACGTATGGGTCATGAAACAGCTCGTACTAAAGCTGAATTTGCTAAAGAACATGCACCAAAAACCCGTACATTTTCTCAACAAGAATTAGAAACCAAATACAAACCATGGCATCAACAACATCAAACTCGTGGTAAATCTGCAGAACTCCAAAGACTTATGGATGAAGTTGATGATTCACGTGAATTTTATTTAAATGCTGATAGATTACCTACACAAACTGATGACATTTCTGATTTACTTCAACACATAGATTTACTTTCTGCAGCACATAGAGGTGATGGTTTAGCATTACGTGATATTAAATCTAACAAAACTAAATCTATGTCACGTGCTCGTGAACTTTATAGAGCTATGTATGAAAATGCTGGACCAAGTAAAATAAAACAACTTCAACTTCTTGCTAAGCGTTATTAAGTTCTCTATATTTCTTAACAATTTTATTACAATCTAATGTTTGTGTATTAGTATTACGCATATACAACACAGCTTTACCACGCTTCATAATATACTTATCAATAATACCTAATTCATGCATGATAGACATGATAGATTTGTACGTATTCACATCAGTTTTCTGTCTAACTCGTTGCCAAAGTTCACTATGTTTAATACCACTATCGCCCTGATGTAATAAAATTTTCTGAATTGATAAAATAACTCTATCAAGTTCATCAAGATATGTATTATTTGTTACATTTTTAATATAAACTTTCACTTCCTTTATCAAATCTTGTAACAAAATACCTGCATTTTTTACATCTTGTATTTCTATTTGTTCGGCTCTCCTATTAACTGCAAGAATTCCTGCAAGTTTTGTGGTAAAGATTCGTCTGTTTGCGAAGAAGACTCTGAATCTGTCGTCTGTGCACCGTTGTTTTGCAACAAATCTGTTGAGAAACTTGGAAGCTTCGTACTCGAAGGTAAGTGTATAAGGTTTTTTCTTACATATTTCCTTCGCTTCTTCATTGGCGAGATTGTTGTAGCAGGGGTTGAATCCGTTGTTGACCCAATCGTCACAGCGTTTTTTAACATTTGAAATCGGGATAATAATGTTACTTCCAGTTGTCCAATCTGATTCTGAACTACCAATAACTGTTTCAATGTATTCTTCAAGAGTACCACAAGATAAAGAATGAATAAAAACAGGACCAAATTTATACTTAATTCTACCATTAAAACCTATCCTTTCTGTTGGGTTATTGTACAAGTCTTGATAATAACAAAAACCTTTGGCTGTTCCAAAGAAAGCTCCAATACTTGTGCTTGTACATAACAAAGTATTAGGCTTGTTGTTTTGTTTAAGTTTATCTAATTCATTTACTATACTCATTATATCACTTCTACCATTTATGTACAAAGCTGTTGAATCTTTGTATCTATTTATGATAGAAGCTACACGAACTAGTAACTTTCCTGTATCAATATCATTACCATGTAATAAAAACATCATCAAATTAGGCATAACATCTTCATAAATGTCACGAAATGTTACTTTGTGTGCAAGAAATGAAGATAAAACATAAATACCTGACCACAAATCACACAATCTCGGCATAGTATGGTAACCTTCTGCTTTAATCCAGTACCAAAGAAATGTATTTTCAGGTATCAGGTTGTTCAGTTTCGTTAGATTCATCTGACTCTCCTTCCATTAAATGAAAACTTGTCTTTAAATGCCAATATTTTATGTCATCTAAATGTTTTTGATGTAAATGTTCTTTGTAATCTGGTAAAATATCAGATGCTTGAACATTATCAGCAATAAACTTTTTCAACATTGGACTATTAGTTCTATATAATTCTTGTTTCATCCATTGTTTAGATAACACATATATAGGTTGATTTGATAATTGTGTACGATATTTTTTACCAATTACATTTTCTGTCTTTGGATCATATACAAGTTTATTATTTATTATCTCAAATCTGTACAAATTTTTAAGATATTTAAACACTTTTTCATCAACTTTAATACCAGATGCAAGATAATTTGTAGACATTGTTTGAGTTTCAATAGATAATTTATTTTTAGTTACCCAATTAAAACGATAAACACCTAAACCTTTATAAACTTTACTTTGATTACTCATATTATCCCCCTTCTGGTTTATAGTCCAAACTTTTTAGAGTAGACCACCTATGAACTCCTTGTTCATCTGGTTTACTTATTTTAAAATCCATACCAATAACAACTTCCTGCCCGTTGATATTGATGGGTTTATTAGCCCATTTCCAAACTAGAGCTAACATCTCTTTTTCGACACTTTTATGTACCAAAAACACCAAAGCATCATGGATATTCAACAAACATCTTGCTTTATCTTTTGGAAACTTTGGATCTTCTTCAACATCATAGATGATAGATGACACATAATCACCAATTGTTGATTGAGGTTTAAAAGCTATTACTGAATCTAGGTTATTTTCATTAATAGTTTCCAAAAAGAACAACCGTCTGCCCATAAAATTGAATAACATTTTTGTCTTTTTTACTTCATCTATTGTAGCTTTCCATGCTTTTTGTATTTCTGGAAAAGCTGCATGATAACTTGTAAAAGCTTCGTGTGCCATATCCAAACTAATACCAGTTGTTTGTGCTAATCGGTCAGCTTGCATACGATAATTCAAACCATGCACACATCTTTTACCCAAATACCGTAAAGTTGTAACACCATCCATCTTTGGATCATCAGTAGTTTTACCTAAAGTGTATCTATCAAATGACGGTATTGTATCATAAGGTACTTTAAATATGTTAGCTGCGTTCATTCTGTGTACATCTTTATTCGGATCTTTCGCACATTCTTCAAAAGCATGTATCAGTTTCTTAACACCCCACGCATATGCTACAACTTTTGCTTCAGCTTGCTTCAAATCGAAGTAAATTAATTCATAATCCTTGTCAGCTATATACATTTGATATGCTCTTTGTGGCTGGTTTTGTAAATTTGCACCACTACCCCACAAAACTGCACTAGAACTTAACCGACCTGGTGCATTAATTGTACCATATTGCTTATATTCACAACGAATTCTGTCATCTTCGTCAATCTTTGTTTCAATATATGTACTATAAAACTTCATGTCTTTCTTATATTCAAGAAAGTGTTGTATTAATGCACGTATTTTGTTATTGGCTTGTGGTAAAGTTTGTAAACGTGCAAGTGTTTCTTCATCTGTTTTCTCTTTATCATGAAAATTCGGTAATTTTAAGTAATGGTATATTAAAATACCTAATTCTCGTGGTGAATTTATATTAATTGGTATGTGTGTTCCTAAACAATCATCCACAAGATCTTGGAATTTATCCCTCATAGACACAAGATGTTGTGATAAATCTTCTTTAATTTTGTTCTTTAACTCAACATCAACCTTAACACCTTGAACACACATATTAACCAAATGTGGTTGAAGTCGCATAACATGTGAAAAGAAAAAGTGATCAAGTCCTTGTTGTTTCAATTCTTTTTCTAAACCATGATAACATGCTAAAGTTATGCATACATCTTTGACATTATATTCCCAATATTGATTGATATTTCCACCTTCTTTCCACGTTTTACCATCATCTTTGTAATATGGGTGTGTGGTATAAACACTAGTTAAGAAACCCAAACTATGTGGTAGTCTTGGATAAAGAGTATGATGTGCTAAAAGTGTATCAAAATATGACTTAAATACAGGAAATCTATCTTTAAATCCCAACCAGCTATCGTCAAACGATCCATTTTGTAACACAAGTTTAACTTTTGGATCACTAACTAAATCACACAATGCTTTTCTTAATGCAACTTCTTCTTTAACTGAATACCTATGGTCTTTTGCATCTCGAAAATTAATACACATACCTACATGCTCATCATTAGTTAATCCAACACATGCAGTTTCATTATGCATAGTTTCAATATCTAATGACACAGGTAATCCATCATTGTGCATTTTGTATATCCACTTCAATGCTTCTTGAAATGTTGGATTGATTAAATGCTTAATTTTATGTGGTACAAATTTATTTTGTACAACTAAACCAAATTTATACAGATCAAACTTAAATATTGCTTCCCATTTTGGTTCACGAAACAACATTGTTGGATTAAATGTAATAGTTTTGTCATACTTTTCACCAAAATCTAGCACACTTCCACGCCAATCCATAATACTTTTCTCATTTGTCATCATTTCTAACGCATATTTACCAAGAATCAGTATATGTTTTAGATTTGGTAACTGTTGTATTTCAGCATTGACAATTGTTTTCCAAAAATTAAGTTCAGTATTGCTAATTTTTGTGACATTTTCACCAAAAATAGCTAGCTTTCTTTTAATTGCACAAGTAATATAACAGTTTTCTTTCTTAATACCGTACTTTTCTAAATTTTTGAATACAATATTACCTGCAGTACTAGATAAAGGTACATGACATTTAGAATCAGCTTCACAAGGAAACTCTAACAATATCATAACTTCTGTATCTTTTGGACCAAAACCAAACACATCAACTTTTTGTCCAAATCGTTGTGCTTGTTCAACTACATATGCTTGTGTGATTTCCATGTGCTCTCCCCTAAATGTTACTTAATTTTTGATTCTTTGAACCACTTTCTTTCTTTAAATTCAGCTTTTTTACCAGTATTATATCCAGACACAGGTCTAAAATATCCCATAACTCTTGTCCAACATTCAACTGGCTGACGTTCTTCGTCATCAATTTTAAATTTTACCAAAATTTTTGGATCAGTGTCCTCCATTTAAAACCTCCTTTATTAAATTTTCGTCTACATTATTTATAGCACAAAAATCTGTTTTTGTAAATAACCATTTCAAATAATCTTTATCTTTTTCGATAACTGTTTGAAAAGACTCACTTTTATATTTACCAAAGGGAAGTACTGAATCGAAATCCAGTACATTCCCATAAACATCAGCCATACTTTTCATACTTTATCTATCAAAGACAATGTACGAATAACAGCATCAATAACTTTTCGTGCATTTTCATCAAGTCTTTTATAAAGTATTAACATCAATGCAACTAATTCTTTGTCAGAACAATGACAATCAATAGCAGCACTATTATCAGTAAATACTTTATAATCAACATAGCTACGAACTTCTGGTTTTTTCGTCTTTGTTTCCTTCACTTTTTTCGTTTTTGTTTCTTTCTTTTTCTTTACCATTTTATACCTTTCATCTATTATACATACTCTTTGTTGCTGTTAGTGAGTACATCAAGCTCCGTTGATCAGTGATAATTGTCACTTTCTTCTTTGCTCGAGTAACAGCAGTATATAAGTTCTTTCTTGATTGGTTAAATATGACAGCTTTATCCATCACATAAACCACTTCTTCGTACTCACTTCCTTGAGCTTTATGTGTTGTAATCACATAAGCTAAATCTAAATCTCGTTGTGGATTAATAACATAGTAACCTTTACGACTTTGTACCATCATTTGACATGGAATTTTTACATCTCTGTCACCTAAATCTACTACAACATCACCATAAAGATACACTTCTTTTACAATTCCTGTTTCACCATTGAACACTCCGAGATCATAATTGTTCTTTGTGATAATAACTTTATCACCAACATACAAACTTAACGGAACTTTGCACCAAGGATGTCGTTCAATAGGCACACCTTCTTCATCTTTACCAAAAAATCTGCATGCTTGTATTAAAGGATTCAATTTTTCTGTACCAACCCACCGAACTTTTGTCGGAGATAAGATCTGTTTCTTCTGTGTAAAGAAATCTGGATCTTTTGTTACAATATCCACCAACAAATCTGTCGGTTGTTTATCTTGTCCAGTAATAAGTAACTTAAAATCATCACCTTTTTGTGGAATCATACCCAAATTTATCTGATGTGCACACTTAATAATAGAACTGTCATCACTTTGTCTGTGAATTTGTGACAAAACCACACTTGGAAACTTCTTAAGTGCTTCATTAAATGGTGAAACATCACCTTTAATTGATATTTCTTCAATAGGTTCTAGCTGATTACAATCACCAAACATACGAACCATACCACCTCTTGGTAATGCATTGATTAAATTTCTATGTAATTCCACATTTACCATAGCATATTCATCACAAATCACAATCTTTTGGTCAAGTGGATTATCATGATCCCGTTTTGGTCCGAAATGTGTTTTAGGTTTACCAGTTGTTTCATCAATTTCACCTGGCATTGGATATTCCAAAAGTCTGTGTAAAGTAATAGCAGGAATACCAGTTAATTCATAAATTCGTTTAGCTGCTTTACCAGTTGGTGCAGCAACCACAATATCTGGTACAATTTTTACTAGGTTTTTATTCCTATCGTATACATTGTGTTCAGAATATAATCTTTTGTACACTTCTTTAATAATTGTTGTCTTACCTGTACCAGCTTCACCAGTAATTGCAACAATTCTACGATCTTTATCGCAACAAAGCTCAATAGCTTTCTTCTGTTTTTCATCAAATTCAAAATTCCCCATATTACCCTCCTGAAAAGATGCGACTACCTCACATTTTGCTGCAAAGTAGTCGCCAAATTATTACACTTGTGCAATAAAAGCACCAGGAATTTCTTGGATTTTGTTATAAAGATCAATAGAAATCTTTTTTGTGATTTCAATGACTTTAATATTTTCATTTTTCAATCCCAAAATAGGATTTCCTTCTGCATCCAAGACTTGCATAACAACCAAATTCGGTTGACGTGTACGAGCTTCACTCATTTTATTTTCCTTTCATAAATTTAATTAAACAAATGGTACATTTTTATCCAGAATGTACCGAAACTGGTTGCCTTTGGTAGAGTTGTTGTTTGAATCGGAACAACAAGGAGGAAAAGACTAGTCTACCAAACGAGCAATTTCTGCACGAGGTTCACCCTCATACAACGAATTAGCTACTTCAATTTTACAAGTAGAACCAATCCATTCATTCACATCAATACGTGTTGACATTGGCAAACCAACTGTCTGACAGAATTTACGTAAAGCGTATTTGGCAGGAGCAGTATTTTCCAAAACCAAACGATTGTAACGTAAAGATGTGCCATCTTTATTACCTTCCACATAATCTGCAGGATAATCTTCAGCACTGACTTTCATTGTAACAGAAGCATAACGATTTCCAGCTTTGGACATCTTCACTTCAGCTCCAACGATTGTAGCTTTGTAAACACCAGCAGGCAGTGGCTTTGGTTTTTCAGCAGTTGAAATATCAGAGTCAAATTCAACAACAGATGATAATGTATTTTGTTCGGTCATTTTGTTTCCTTTCGTTAATTGTTAATAATTTATGTTGAACATTATACATAGTTTAGAGTCATTTCGGACTATCCTCTTGCGAGAATTACTTAAAACGGTGTGATTTTTGTTTTTTGTTTTACCCATTCATCATACCATTCTTTAATTCCAGTACCACCTTGTTCAGGTGTATACTTCCATACAAAATCTTGAACATCTTTAAACATTCTTGACTTCATTGGTTTACGAATTGCATTTTGTTTAATACGAATCTTACGATCTTTACCATCAATGTACATATTCCACACTTCAGATAGAATAATTGGTAATGAAACTGCACTTTTTCCACCCATTAATGGTTCAATTGCTTGTACACAACCATCACTATCTAATGATGGTGAATCTTCATGAGCTAAAAGTATCAAATGTTTGTTACATTTTGCAGTAATTTTTACAAGATTTTTGATAACTTTCTCCAAATAATACTTTCTGTTACCATAACCTTGTAAAGTTGGTGTCATTTCAGATGCACCTCGTACACTCATAACACCTAATTGTAAACATTTATCTAACAAAGTTGTAACAGAATCTAATACAACTGTTTCAATTTCTGGATTATCTGTTAAAATCTTGTCTAAACCCATACAATTTTCTGCAGCTAATTGTGCAATAATGTTACAATCACATTTACTTAAATCAATTACTTGAATCTCATCACGATTTTTGACATCAAGTAATGAAGTTGTACCATCTGGATCAAACAAAATCCACAACTTTTTACCAGGAGCTGTACTTGCTAATGTTGTTTTACCACAACCACTTGCTCCCCATATCAACATGTTCATTCGTTGTGGTACATCAACTACTGATGTTGCACTAAAATTACCAAATTTTATTTCCATTTTATTCTCCTTCCATAATTCTAATTGCTATTTTTGTATAACCAATTGTATTTCCATTATATGCATGACTCATTATACTATTTAAAGTATCTCTTAATTGTAAAATCTGCTCTTTTAAATCTTCAAGTGTATGCATTTGTTCTTTTGTATAATTTTTATTATGTGATAAAAGCCAATCTATCTTATTATTCATAGTCTTTTTCTTTACTTCTTTTATCATTTTATACTCCTTTCTAATTGGCGACGTGGATCTCAGGACAGGTTAGCGATAAATGTGATAGTAACCTGATGATATTATTTGTCGGGTGCTAGACTTATTCTATCATATCCACGTCATAGTTATTATTCATCTAACGGACTCCATTTGTCCACGATCATTTGGTCAATCATTTCTTTCTTTTCATCACTACTTAATACACATAATGGTAATAAAGCACATTTACTGTAATAAGCACAACAATTTTTAGTACTCATTGGTGCTAAATGTGGACAATTTTTATAACAATCAATAATATCAAGCATTGTTATTACCCATCTTGCCCAATTTTCAAAACAATAAATCTCACGATCTACACGTTCTGAACGAAATGCATAACCACTCATCTTTGGTACAGGAATTTGTGCACCAATTACTCGTGCTTTTTTACAAGATTTACCAGTAATGGCTTGAGCTATTAAACAATATCCAGTAATTTGATGTGATGTTTCCCACTGACCTAACCAACTATCATCTAATCTTGATGCAGTTTTGTTTTCATGTAGAATCATTGTACCATCTTTAAAGACATGAAGTCCATCAATTTTACCAATAAATCTAAAGTTTCGTATACTTCTTTCATTATATGTAATAGATACTACATAATCAAATGGTAACTCAATACCTACAAAACCTTTTTCATCTTTATATACAGGTTCATTAGCCACAAGATCATTAAAGTTGCTACAATAGGCAAGTAAAGTATTACGAATATTTGCCAAAGTACGTTTTTTATCCCCCTCATCATCATAGAATCCCCCATTTTCTAAGATATAATCAACAAAAATCATTTGTTTTGACACAGGTGTTAATTGTTCTGAACTCTTTTGTAACAAAGATTCAAATGTTTCTTGTGTCATAGTTGGTACAGCTTGTAACATAAATTTACAAACTTGTTCTTTATCTAATGTTAATGCACGTAAAACTGCAAAACATTTATGACAAAGATCACCAGCTTCTAATGCCATGTTACGTTGTTTTGGTTCATCAAATCTTTTACCTAAAACATTTGAAATAATACCACGAACTGCACAACCATCAACAGCATTTAATGTACTAAAATCATAACCATCCATTGGACCATGTACTTTTTCATCATATGGTTCAACTTTTATGTCATTTATGTCTAAAATTTTATCCATGTGTATCAGCCTCCACTGTAGATTTTGCAATATTTACATTATCTTTAACTTCTTTTAAAAATGGTGCAAGTTTTGTAGCCAAAACACTCGTACCTGTAGTTAAATTAACTAAAATATCTGCAAGTTTATCTAAATATTGTGCAGTTTCCATTAATCTTTTGTCCAAAAAGAATAAATCTTCTTGTTGTCTTGCGACTAATTCACACAAAAGTTCCATTCTTCGTGAATCTTCTGTCGTTTGAAACAAACGTTCACGTAATTCACGACCACTCATTATTTTTTCTGACATTTTTGCTCTCCTGTTAAACGGTTAATTTCACACTCTATATACCAAATAGCCTTAAGTAAATCTTGTATTGTT
>JAGCBE010000363.1 GCA_017652345.1 Methanobrevibacter sp. | reverse complement strand
TGTTATGATGAATTGATGAAATTCAATGAAAACAATAACATCGAGCCAATAGCAGATGCTATATAATAGTATTATTTATTTAAATCAATATTTTCATTAAATATTGATTTTTATTTTTTTATTTTAATCAGATATTGCTTTTTTCAAAAATGTTTTATTTTTTTTATTTTAAATCAGCTATTTTTTTATTTTTTCATATAATTTTTTCTTATTTTTTTCTAATTTTTCTTAAAATTATCTATTTTTTTATAAAAAACTTAAATATTTCATTAAATTTAATATATATAATTAATTAAGTTTAAATAAGAGATTAAACATAGATTTAATTAATAGTTTTAATTAAGGATTAATCTATCTTGATTAACGTTAAATTAAGTTATATTTAAGTGATAAAATGAGTTTTGAGAATTCTAGTGAAATATTTAAATTACAAAAATTAGTGAAATCTTCCCTTTTGGAGATCAACAAGCTTAAGATGGAAATCGCTCAATTAAAGGATGAGCAAAATTCCCTAATGTCCAATGACGAATTTGAAACCTTAAGAATTGAATCTGAAGAAACTTTAAAGCAAAAAGAAAATGAAATTCTTGATTTGAAGAAACAGCATGAAATTGCAATTTCAGATTTAAAACTTAAATATAATGAAGATTTAAGAATCAAGGATGATGAAATCTCTTCCTTAAAAAATCAGTTTGAAGATGACTTAAAGAGCAAAGGCTTAGAGCTTAGCGACTTCTTAGATAAGTTTGATAATGACATCAAAGTTAAGGATGATGAAATTTCTGATTTAAAGGCTAAGTATCAAGCTGACATAAAGACTAAAAACTATGAAATTGATAACTTAACTCATTCTTTAAATACTAATATTGAAGTATTGAACAGATCCAAGGATCTATTGAATTCAAAGGATGAAACCATCAGAAACTTATCTGATAAGGTTAATGAACTTTCTGAAATAAACGAATCTCTTTCTAAAATGAAGGAATCCTTTGATGAAGAATTTAACAGCTTTAAAACTTTAGAATTAGGTCAAGCAAACCTTAAATTGAAAGAGGCATTGAATGATGTAAGCTCTAAAGACAATGAGATTCAAGCCATTTCCAACGATTTGAAGATTGCTGAAAATAAGATAAGTGAAGTTCAACGTCAATTGGAAGAGGCTAGAATTAAGGAGAATGAAGCAAACGTTAAATTGGCAAATACATTAAGCACTGTTGATGACAAGAATATGGAAATCCAGTCCCTTAATGCTCAAATTTCTTCTCAAAATGAGGAAATCCTTGACTTGAAGAATAATTTGGTCAATAAGGATAATCTTGTAGCATTGCAAAGGGAACTTGACTCTCGTGATGTAACAATTCGTGAGAAGGATGTTCAAATCCAATTGTTGAAAGACAAGTCAGTTTCCCGTGAGGAATATGTTAAAGTCCAGAATGAATTGTCTAAAAAGGACTTGCAGATCCAAAGATTGAATGAAGTGAAAGACCTATTCTTTGAATTGTCTGATGACAGCTTCTTGGATAATCAGTCTCAAGACGGAGTCATTAACAAAACATCTGTTGAAGATAGGGAATTGCTTGAGTTGAATGACATTAAGAGAGAATTGGAATTAGCTAAGGAAAACAAGCTTAAGATTAGAGCTGTTGGCGATGAAGAATTGGAAAATGTGGCTAATTTAATTGATTCCCAATCAAATGATGGTGGAGCATCTCAAAATAATGAGGATGTCGAAAGACTAAAAGCAGAACTTGAAGGATACAAATCTACAGTTGAGGAATTGGAAAAATTCAAGTTTGTCTATGAAAAATTGACTGCTCCTCAGTTAAAGAACTTAAATTCAATACAGTCTCAAATTTATCATCTGTTACCTGAAGATGAAGCTATGGATACATTGTCTGTTAAGGAATATCTTAATGATATTGCATTCAAGAACCTTTCATTTGGTAATACCAAGAACATTCTTAAAAGCTTAGAGAGAAAAGGTTATGTTGAAGTGGCTAAAAAAGAAAATGACATATTCTTCTGGCAAAAGCTTCCTTTACCTGAAGAATAATTAATTTTCCTTTTTTTCTTTTTTTATTATATATTTGCTTTTATTTTGCAATATGCTTGTTTTTGCACTGTTTTTTAATTTCATGTAATCTTTGAAATTTTCATGAAATCTATTTTTTCTAACTTTTTTTCGTGTTTTCTTATCGCGATTCTGTTCTCGCATTCTTATCTCATTAGGTACTGGATATGTCTTAAGGTTGATATGATAGGAATCAATAGGAACAGGTAAATAAAGTTAGGGTTTACGTTAAAGTCAAGTAAGTTTACGATAATTGTGACTCCCATAAGCATATACAAAGTGTGGAATACATATTTTTTCTCTTCTTCACTTGTGTATTCTTCAAGGAATCCTCTTTTGTGTGCATAATGGAACATGAATAGGAAGAACAATATAACTAAAAGTATATTCACTCCAAAGATTACATTTGCCAAGAAGAAATGTGAATAGTTTCCAATAACTGTTGTTGTAAATGGTATGAAGCATATGCATGCCAAATAAAAGATATTTAACCATAGATAAGGCATATTCAAGCTTTTTATTTTCATAAACTCATGATGGTAGATCCAGAATGAAGCCAAGACTATGAAGCTCACAATAATCACTCCAGCTATTGGTCCGATGGAGCCTATAAAATTTATAAATCCTGAGTAGTTGAGTATTTCCTTATCCGGCAAGACCATTCCAAAGATCAAAAGGGTCATTACTATACTGAATATCCCATCAGTAAGTCCCATTAACCTTCCAGGGTCAATGTCAATATCCTTTTCAAATGCATCCATGAATCTTTGGTAATAGCTGAGTTTCTGGTTTGCTTTTTCAAGTTTTCTTATCTCTTTATCGATATTCTCTTCATTGATCTCTTCACTGAATCTTTTATTC
>JAGCBE010000362.1 GCA_017652345.1 Methanobrevibacter sp. | reverse complement strand
GGGACTGATATATACAGGTTATAAAATCTTTATAGAATTTTTATTTTTTTTTTATAAAGTTTATAGAATTTTAATAATTATGGTAATAGTATAGTATTGTATAGTATTAGTATAATATCATTTATGATCCAGATGTTTCACATGAAACATAGTTAGCATATACTAACATAGTTTATAGAATTTTAATAATTTAATAATATTTATTTAATACATCAGTTAGTGTTCTACTGCTATAATATAGATGTACCAGAAGTATGCTTATTTTGGTATTATATAGTAGTTGTTGTTAAATCCACTAATGACGGAAAGAAAGGAAGTGAACAAGATGCCTGAAAAGGAAGATAAGCAAAAGATACTTGATTATTTATGTGAAGCACTGCAGCATACAAGGATGGCAAGCAACATAGATAATATTAAGTATGCTGAAGAATTTGGTAGTGAATATGCAGTGATACAGTATGATGATTATTCAGCTGAAAAGTGGTGCGATATTACTGCAGATAGTGGTAGTGCTATGTTAGCAGATGTAATTTACTTTATAAGAAAGGAGTGGTAATTTTGACAGTAGAACAGTTTGAAGAAAAAGTATTGGAAGGATCAGTTATTCCTTCATATTATATTGTAAGAATAAGATATAAATATTCTTGGGAAAATTCTTATACTGTATCTAATGAAATCTATTATTATGATGATGGTGCAGGTAGTTGGTGTTGGTTTAATGATTGGTATGAAGGGCAAGATATTGTTGAAGTTGTTGGCTATGTTGCAGATGAAGATATTATAGTTGAAGGAGTAGGAATATGAATAAAAATTATGATGGTTGTATAAGTTATGTAGATTTTAGAATTGAGTGGGAGAAGATCAGGAAGAAGTTATTACCATATAAGAAGGAACTTGATAAAATAAAGTTTGCTACATATTGTGAGAACAAAGAAAGGATATCAAAATGATAGATTATAAGGATAGTGTATTGAATATAGTATATGATGAAGATGAATATATAAGGTTTGTCGAATTTGGCAGAATAAGAAAGATAGCAAAGTCTATTGATGCAAGATCATTAACAGTTGAAAGAAATAATCATGTTATTGTGCAGTTGTCTACAGGTCAGCAGGTTGACTGCACTAAATATTTTGGGATGAAAGATGATGTTGTCAGAAACTGGTTAACAGTGTTATACTTTATAGGAAGGTGATAAAATGTTTAGAACTTATTTTGGTGATTTTAAATCAATCTATTTTAGTTATAATATTTTTGATAGTGATAGGTTTGCAATGAGTATAAAAATATTTAATTTTTTTCCAACAACGCAAACAAGAGTATTAAAATTATTAGATTTGGTAGAAAAAGAAATACCATGTGAAACTGCTATTGAAGATTTTAGTTTTATTAATCAGGAACTTAAATATGCATCATTGTTTGATAAGTACTTTTTTAAAAATCTAAAGGAAGGGCAGTTAGAAAGAAATATTAAATTGATAGAAAGGAAGATAAAGGAATGGCAAGAACTTTAAAGTATAAGAAACAGGTTTCGCATGAAATAACATTATTAAATACGCAGTTAAGAAAGTATGCAGAAGTATTTGGACAGGATAGTGATGTTTACCAGAATGCAGTTAATAGAGTTAAAGGCGCAGTTGGTGATTATACTTATGTTAATAAAGGTGGTGTGCTGCAGATCAGTAAGGAAAAAGCAGCACTTGCAACTATTAAATTGCAGCAGTTAAAAGGTACAAGATTGGGTATGCCTACTGCTAAACAGTTAATAGAAGCATCTAAGAAAGAGATAGCAGATAAGCACTTTGTAAGGGCAGGTAAAGTAGATTATACATCTAAGGAATTAAAAGAAGAAGTAAAAACTATAACAGATGAATATGCTATTTTAAGAATGAAGGCTAAAGAAAAAGTTAAGGCTTTTCAGAATGAAAATGGTAGAATAGAATATAGTGCAGATTTTGAAGAATTTTTTAAAGGTGGTGGTATTAAGTCTTATGTAGACTTAGCAAGGATAATAGAACAGATGGAAGGTGAAACAGATGCCAAGATACAGAGCAGACAAGCAAACATTAACCAATATGAACAGGACTATGACAGGGGTAAAGCTATGTTATAAACTGCAGGATGATAGGTTACATGAAACTGAAGCATACATAGTACATTATAAAAAAGGTGATTCAATACCATTTTTGCCTGATCCTAAAGAAATACAGTATACTAAAATTTCTAAGTGGATAGATAAAAAGGAACATGAGTATAAATATTATCATATATATTGTGGGTTTGATATAGAAACTACTAATGTATTAGATGATCCAGATAACAAAATGGCATTTATGTATCATTGGCAATTTTCATTTTGTTTTCTTAATGGTGGTTATGTTTTTCTTGGAAGAAAGTGGGAAGATTTGGAAGATTTATGGAAGAAAATTACAACCTTTTATAGTTGTGGTGATGTTTTTAAGTTGTTGGTATGGGATGCAAATTTAGGATTTGAACATTCATTTATTTCTAAAAGGTTTAATTTTGACAGTGATAATTTTTTTGCAAAAGAAGAAAGGCATCCTTTATCTGCACCTATTATAAATGGTATTGATTTAAGGGAAGCACTTACTATCTCTGGTGGATCATTAGCGCAACTTGCAAAAGATTATACTTATACACAAAAGTTAAAAGGTGATTTAGATTATAGTGTGAAAAGATCATATTTAACACCATTGGAAAAAGATACTGAAGAAATGTATTGTATTAATGATGTTTTGATTTTGTCAGAATGGAGTTATTTTATATTTCATAAGTACATTATTCCTACTAATAAAATACCATTAACTAAAACTGG
>JAGCBE010000361.1 GCA_017652345.1 Methanobrevibacter sp. | reverse complement strand
TGCCTCCATCTGAAAAAGAAAACAAAGAAAAAAGGGAACGCATAAAGGCAGTTGCCTACTTTCTATACAAAAACGGATTTACGCATGCCCATATAGAACCAAATGAATTGCTGATTTTAGATAAGAAAGAAGGTTCGCGCTATGCAGCTAAAATGACAAGACCTATCTCTAAAAATGAACTCTTTGATACAGAGCTAATAGCAAACTTCACCAAAGATGCAGACAATCTGGAAATCCCGCGCGAAAATCAAATTCTAGTTCTTGTAGAAGGGCAGGGGATGAAAAATGACAAGGCTCCGCTCCTGCAAAATGAAATCAAGCCGGATTTTACAATATCCTTTCTATATTCAGGCTTATTTTTGGAAGAAGAAGGAATAGGCAAGGGAGACATTTTTGAAAACGAATATTCTAAAGTAGATTGGTCTGACTGCATGAACTTTAGATTCTTAAAAAAGAGAATACACCTTACCGATAGGACTTTGGAGCTCATGGAGGCGAAATAAGTATGGTGAAAGAAAATTTCTGAATACTAAATAAATATATATTTTAGACTGTAAATAATATAACGAAATACATAATTTAACATTGCAAAAAATCAGCTATATGTACATACGTACAAAATTAGACTAAATACAAAAAACAATCTATATAACCAAATCATTCATGATACAGTACAATATATGTATGAAAAAATGGGGGAGGAAATAATGATAAATACATTAGAAGACTTTACAAAAGAGTACAAGAAAATTGTTAAAATGGGATGGATTCCTAGTCATCGGGAAGGCCCAACTGGAGTAGGTAAGACACTAGAAGATCTTCTGGGCATTAAAGAAAATAATATTGACGGTCCAGATTTTGGAGATTGGGAACTTAAGACACATAGGATAGAAAACAGTACCTCCTCTCCCTTAACCATGTTTACCTGCTCTCCCGAACCCAAGGGGGCTATCTCCTATCTCCTCTCTAAATTTGGATATCAAGATCCCCAGAGTGGATCTATGCTCCATGCTTCTCTTTACGCTAATAAAATTACTCCTATTGAAGAAGGAGAACATAAATTAGGAATTGCAGTTATTAATGAGGCAATATACATAAAATCAGAGGATGGTATAGAGAAAAATATATATTGGCCCTTTGGTACACTTAAAAGCCACTTTGAAAAGAAATATCCAAAAAATAAATTTATATACGTACAAGTTGAATCAAGAGGGCCTAAAGAAGCTGAAGAATTCTGCTTTAAAAGTGCATATGCAGTTGAAGGTTTTGATTTTAGGAAGTTTTTGGAACTTTTAAAAGAAGGAAAAATCTTTATTGATCTCCGCATAGGACGTTATACCAAGGGAAAAAATGCGGGGAGGGTGCACGACCACGGGACTGACTTCAGGATTAGCAAGTCCAATCAACCATTATTATTTTCTATCAACCGTTGCATAGTTTACTAAGGCTATTCTTTCCTAAGAATGACTATATGCTCATTCATCATTGTAGTATTTTTCAGCCCTATCTCATTCGTCGGGGAATTTTGAGATGGCATAACCTTATTCACAATCTTTCTATTGATGGTGCAGACATGTTCCAATCCGGCTTCCAATGCAATTTCAGAAAGAATTTGATCGGTCTTCAATAATTCACCTTTTACAGTTCTATTGCCTACCACCCAAAAATGATATCCCCCGGATCTAGTTTTGTTAGATACTGTCCCCAACACCCTTTCCAAATCCAGATAGAAACTGTATACGTCTCCCGCTCTCTGTAAATCTAGCTGTTTTATTTTTTCCAATGAGTCTTTTAATGTCTGACTAGGTATAAGGCATTCAAAACCTTTTCGATATTTTTTTCCTCCCATGAGAGATTTATCAATCCCCATTATGTCTTTATCCGAAATATTGGGCAAACCAAGCCATTCAAGAGATAACCTACTATATTCTCCATATGCAACGGTAGTCCTGCTGTCCCCATAGGGAGGAGAAGTTATCACTAAATCTACAGATTCATTCTCAATTCCACTAAGATCTGCAGCATCCGTGTTAAAAATCCTTACTTTAGAATTAGACAGGCCCCCCAAAGCTTCCACGAAAGATTTCATCTTTCCTATATTACGAGAAAGAAGAGTTCTAAAAACTTTTATAACATCCGGATTAAAATTTTCAACCTTAGAAATCGGCATACGAAACATCTTAAATTCACCATTACGTCTATTAGAAACAAAACGCACGGTCTCACTAAAGGCTACTAACATAAAGTCTCTTATATCTGCATTCTTGATTAATGCAATTTCAGAACGTATTAAAGAAAGCAACAATATAACTCTAGGTTTAAACCAGTAACCAATATTTTTAAAATGGGGAACCGCAATATTTAATCCCTCATTTCTACAGTACTCTTCCAGCAGTTCTGGAGCTCTGGATCCCCACCCTTCTTTTGAAGTTAAACTATAACCTTCTACTTTTATCGCGTTATCTACCTGGTCAATAGCATTGAAGAATGTGGCTACTTTTTCATCAATTCGCCCTATAAGATCCTCCTGAGAGGATTGAAGCAAATTTATATCTAAAGGCGTAGTCTTTACTTTACTTAAAAAGAGGGCCAAAGGATTTATATCATTCCCATAGATCTTTCTAATCCCCGCGAGCATTCCTTCCACCAAAACTGTTCCCGAACCAGAAAAAGGATCTAGGAGAGTGTCAATCTCCCCAATTCCTTTCATAATGCGAATAATATTTCTGCTGATTGGAGAAGCCATCATGGCAGGATAATTGTGAATACCATGAGTGTATTCCCTTATGTCGGCATCTTTAAAGTCCCAATAATCCTCAGGCAACTTTTTTAATTCGGAAGTTAGTACGGCCTCAGAATCACAACTACTTCTACTTGCATTATCTGTGTCTGTCCTCTCATAATTCAGCGAAGGCATATCATAATCCTTCTTTTTAACTTCAACTGTACAGATAGTATCATTATGCCATCCCCCATGAGGTACTAATAAAATCCTAACTATCTCAAATCCATACTTGCCACCAATTCCTCCGCTATTCCATCCAAAACTTATTACTTTTCCTCCAGGCTTAACTATCCTAGAAATTTCTTTTTTTTGATTAGACCAAAAAGAAGCTTTGGTAGTGTCCTGAGTAACACTGCAACCCACATTGTTATAGCACTCACTGACCTGCCTTGGAGAATAGGGAGGATCATACAGAACACCATCTACAGAGTTAGTGTCAAATGTCTTTAGAAAATCTAAGGCATCCATATGAAAATTCGTGTCAAATACAGGATTTAAGTCATTGGTAACAGAAGCAAATTTATTTTTGTTAGCAAATGGATCAATCCATAATCCATTTGTCATTTCATCCCTTATTAAATCCTTAATAGGTTTGATGTCAAAGGTATTTTTATTGGGCATTGCCCAAATTCGATCTATACGTATGGGGCTTTGATGAGAATTAGATAAATTAGAGATCTTCCTCCTACCATCTATGGGTTTTTCAGCGGTATCAGGAATTGTCCAAACGCTTCCAACTTTTCGAGCGCCTTCAACTCTTCCTTCATTGCATAATACTTGTAGACGTCTAGGTGTTATTCCCCACATCTGTGCAACTTGGGAAACACTCAAATATTCCATAAATTCCTTATCTAAAGAGATTATACGCAAACGCGAATAATTATATGGGAAATAAAAGACAATTCCAGTTAATAAATACCAAAAAACTACACTCGCATCCCAAATGGTAAATCCAAAATTTCCCTTTTACTACAGTTAAAATGACAAAAATCTTAAATTATAATTTTTATTTTATTATTATCAAAATAAGCTTATATATAGTTGTTAGCTTTAAAATAACATTGCAAAAAATCATTTATACGTACATACGTACAAAATTTCAAGAATAACCAAACAAAAGAACTGCTTATCTTGCCTCGGCTATAATCTAAAACTATGAAATGCCTGCCTACGCTTGCTACTACTGGGGGAGCCGGAATACTTGTCCTTATAGTCCCCGCAGTCATCATCTTTGTCTGCGGAGCTCTCCTCCTATTCCATTACAAGCATAAAAAAGAAGAAAGGGGGGAAGAGGAGGAAGAAGAAAAGAAAAAAAATAGACAGCATGAAAATGATGATTCCAAATTTGATTTTTAATTTCTTCCGCCTATAAATAAAATCAACTGAATTAGAAATCTAAAAGCCCAGTAAACTAGAGCCTCCCTAAAAATGTAAACACAGCAAAAAGAATCTCTTCGGCGCGTTGACTTATCTTTTCCATCCAAGCCTTCAAGACAAAATGAGACTGGGCTGCCTTTATTGAAGTACGCTCTGTATTTAATGCTTCCACCGGCCGGCCATTTTTTTCTTTTCATAAATCTTGAGTTAGAAAAAATGCTACACACTTGGAATTTTTTCTCTGCAGCCTATAAAAATTTAAGATAAAAATCCGAATTATTTGTACGTATGTACGTATAAATAATTTTTTATAAAAACAATTTACAAATAAAAACTTTATAATTACTTTGTGATATATTTAAATAATACAAAATATTAAAAATACAACATTTAACGTTTCTCCCCTAAACCATCCTTCAAAATCAGACATAAATAAAATTCAAAAAGCAAAAAAGGATTTAGGACCGGCCAATAAAAGGCACTTAAATAGAAGCGCTAGACCTTACAACAATAAGAGAAAGGCAAACTACTTTTCTATTTCTTTTCCATCGTCATGCCTGTAACCCAAAGCATTATCTGGAGTGATTACGCTTTCTCCTAACTTTTCCTCCAGATCTTTTCTAGCATTGCCGGCGACCTGACCACCTTCCTTCGCTACCTTCGCATTCTTTTCCATACCCTTAGGCTTTCTCTTTTTGGCTATTTCCCTTGTAGCGATTTCTCCCAGATCGGCCAGGGCAATTTCAACATCGCTCATATTGTCTCTAAGAGATTCCTTTCTAAGCCCCTTAAATTCCTTATACTGCTTAGAAGTCATCCCAGACCATTCTTTATAAATCGTATCTGTAAGAATGGCATAATCTTTAGGCTGCCTTATCTCTCCTTCCTTCCAAACATCCGTCAGTTTTTTCCTGTCTTGTATCCCTTTAATCCTCTTGGCAATCCATTCTTCGCTATATCCCTTGGCCCTGTACAAATTAATGGATCTTTCTATCGAAAGAGAGGGATCTATAGTTTCTTCCACCCTCTCCTTTCCAAGCTTTGCCAGCCAAAGTTTAATGGGTTCTGCATTTTTGCTGGGAATAGATTCTATGATGCGAAATATGCCCTCGACATCTGTGACATCGGTGCTGCGCAGCTTGCCATCGGAGGCTTTCAATTTCAACTGGTGACAATTTGTCACCGTTTCATTTCCCTCTTCCTTAAGACGTTCTTTCAATTTAGCCCAGTAATTGCGTGGGTTTTTACTCTCTGTAAGAACCCCTACAGTGTCTACTACGCTGATAAGGTATCTCTCGTTATCTTTGTCCCAAACAGTCCTAATCTGTTTATCGCCAAATAAATGGTTTACCAACTTTAGCTTTGCTAAATCTTTGTCCCGACCTTCAGATTCCTTAGGATCCATGGCCCTCCTTCAAATTTAAATTTATACGTACGTACGTATAAATGATTTTTTATAATGTCAACTCATGTATTTTATAACTATAAAAACCTTATAAAAATAGTTCATTATTAATGATAAGAAAAAATATTTCAGATAAAACCCTAGAGCCTCAATGAGAAATGAGAATGTTTACGGTTGCCAAATTTCTTATGCTCCTGCCCAAGCAAAATATTTAGGAAGGCCAAAAAAGTTTGCAGGGAAATAAAATAAATCTCCAATAGAACTGAAACTCCGAAAGTAGTTATAAATATTTGCCAAGGTCAGTGTTAGTATTCTTTTTCCAAGACCCTGAATTTATAAGATACGTTTTGGAAAAATAAAACTTGCAAAAACTTTATTTTCAAGTTGTACGTATATACGTATGTACGTATAAATGATTTTTTATACTATTATTTTAATGTTAATTTACTAATAATAACTCAACAATATAAGTAAATAAATTAGAAGTCAATACTTTTTTCAATTTAAATCTCAAATAAACTAAATGCTGCTGCCCGAGATTTAAAGACTTGACAGTCTATTTGGAACGAAGTGATATTTGCCCTACAAAAGTTGCCGCCCGCTTCAAGAAAGTGGCATTGGATCCAAAAGGAGTTTCCTTATAGACGATAGTCACTACTTTCTTGCGCTCTTCATTATCTCGGCATTTCTCCCCAAAAAGGGAATCCACAATTTTATCTAAATCGGCATGAGCTTTTCTTAAATCCTCCGGTAAAACCTCAGGAAGGTAGAGCTCGGAAAGAGGAATATCCTTATGCCTTTCCCGGGAAAGAAGCACCTTCTTAGCGCACTCTTCCATAAGGATCTTGTCTTCTTCGGAAACTGGAGGCAGGGGAAAAGTATTCCATACCTGGTGGATAGAAAAGTGCACAATTCTAGATTCATCTATTTCTGCAGCTACTTCCTGCCATGACTTAAACATTGCACTGGAGGCTACGGCAAAAGCAAAGCCCTGAGGATCTGGGCAAACATCCAATGTGTCGGAAACAATAACATCTTTAGAAAAAAATCCGCATGGTACATACTCCCGATCTATTGAAAACCTTGTGGGAATAGCAAGATAGTTGCAATCAGGCTGTCTTATCTCGGCAAATTTCCAGGGTTTAAAATCATGTCCAAAAGAGCCTAACTTCTTTCTGTAAGCTTTTACCCTGATCAGCTTCTTACGGATAAAAGAACTTCTCCGCCTTTCTTTTCTACTGGAATTTAGAAGCCAGAGACAATACTGGATTCGGCCGCCGCGAAGATCTACTGCCCTTACAAACTCTCTAACATATTTCCGGGCTACGCAATCTTTCATGGCTTCTTCTTTTTCCTTCTCCCCTCCAAGATAAAAATTCCCTCCGGAAAGCGCAGTATTTCCGCGTCTCATCCCGGGCAAAGAGGGTGAAATGGGCCGCGGGGCTCTTTCTACCTGGACCCCATCCAAGTTTCTATAACGCTGCGAAAATATCTTTCCCGAAAAGAGAAGAAAGAAATACATCCTGTAATCAAAAAGATCTTCCAAAGAAAATCGAACTAAGGGATGGCCGCGAACAGAGTCCTTATCATTTAGATCAAATAAAAAAAATTCCGTAAAGTTGCACAGAATTATCGTACTGGCTCTCCATACCCGGCTAAGCTCGGAATTATATAACCGAGCTTCACGCAGAGGAGAAAACTTACCCGCCCCTCTAAAATGCGAAGAAAGACTCTTTCCCCTATCCATTTGCCAAACAAGGAAGTGCAGATGTGAAGAGACCAAAACTGTAGCTCCTTCAGGCGAGGAGCAGATTTGGATCCCATCCCATATTTTTTTAGCCTCAACTTGCTTACAATCAAATATTTCAATTAAAGAATGCCAAAAGGTACAGGTGCGCATTTCAAAACTGCCGGACTGAGGCCTAAGCCATTTTCTTATAAAGGGACTCATCTCATCTATGCCTGGATTCATCGACATATCAGTTCCCTCCCTGCAGGTCTAAATTAACAAACCTGACTAATGTTAAACCTTCATATTTAATTAAATTAATCTAGTATCCTTTGCCCCCCTTCCACGAAGAAAAAGTCAAATTTCATAGAACGAAACTATAAACAAAATTCCAAAACAATAATGAAAAACTTATCAAACTTAATATTTCCCAACAAAATTACCCGCGGGTCTAAATTCAAACGACAACGTATTTATACGTACGTACGTACATACGTATATACGTTCGTACGTATAAATAATTTTTTATACAGTTATATTCATTTTTTTTATAGCTAATATAATTATATTAACAGAACAAATTAACTCAAAATAAATAAGCAACAAAAAAGCAAAGATTCCATCCAGACTTAAAACCAACTGTAAAGATAATAAAAAACAAGCTTAAATAGGGTAATGAATACAACACTAAAAGATTTGAAATTCTATTACACAAATCACATTTTCCAAAATGGCAACAGATCATGTATTATTAGAAATGATTTTAGATACAGAAAAGGTCCCTTGCGGGACCCGAAAAAATCTAAAACTGCGCTTTACCGAGTGCAGGCGAACCAAAAAGGCTCAGCTGGAAGGAGGTAAGAGGTGGCCAGACCGGACTTTAACAAAGCAGCTTCAGCAAAAAGCAACTTCTCTAAGTTCGGAGAACCTCCTCATACCGTCGCCCCAAAAAGGTTTGACAGCGAGCAAACTCCGAGAAACTCGGCGCCTACTCTTCCTCTCGAAAGGTCTTCAGAAAGGTCTTCAGAAAGGCAAACCATGAGAAAAGTCTCCGGAAAGGTAAGCCATGAGAAGGACCCTCAGAAGGATTAGCCAATGAATGAAGGATTAGCCAATGAATATTGTATCAGGATCTAATAAGCTCATACAAAGAGAGCTAAAATTCAAAACCTGCAAACAGGCCGCTAAAGATAAGGATCTGTTTTACACATGGAAAAAACAGATTCTCCATGAACTGCACATTACTCCTAAGGACCCTGACTATGAACAAGAAATAGCCAATATAAAAAATCTTTTCATCCAAAGAATTTCTATAGTAGACGAGCACACATACAAAAAGGGCGTGCGAAAGGACAGGGTTCCTCTTCTGAAAACCGAAGAAGATCTTAGGAATTTTGTGTGTGAGAAACTTCCAAACTACTTTGTTTACAAAAAGCAGCTCTACCGTTCTTTTGGAACACACTGGGACGAGTGTGAAATGGCTTATCTCTCCGAAGATGTGCACTCCGTATTGTGCAGGATTAAAAACGAACTGGAAAAGGGATATGCCCCCGACTACACAATGGAAAAGGTGGTAAACAGATCCCTGCATCACTTCCGAGAATTTGTCTCCATGATTCTGGCCAAAATTACTGAAAGAGTAAACCCCATAACGGGAGATCAAAATGATTTCAAACTCTTCATTAAGGACTACAACTTCAATTTTGAAACCGGAACTGATGAAGCCACCTACCCCACGGACTATAACAGCTACTCTCTCAACCTCGATATGTCTAAGGCCGTATCCGATGAGGAGTTGTGGGCCTATTTAGAGAGCCTCTTTGCAGTAAAGATCTTTAACAGAGAAACAAAGAAATGGGAGGTAAAAGAGTCTGGCAGGGAAAAAGCCGAAAGCTTTTTAAGGGAAATTGCCAAAGCGTATCTAAAGATTGAAGACAAAAAAGGCTTCTTTGTCTTCTACGGCCCATCTAATACCGGAAAAACCACCTTTGTAAACCTTCTGATAAAGGCCTTTGGATGTCTGATTTACCCTTCCATGCCCCTTTCCTTCTTTAACGGCAAACACACTAAAGACGATAGAAACGTTCTTAGCGAGATAGTAGGAAGAAGGTTTGCAGTCTGTTCGGAAGTTCCAAAGATGGAAGAATTAGATTCTTATGCTATTAAGACTCTGAGCTCCAATGACTATATAACTGTGGAAAAGAAATTCAAGGCTCCCCAAACCGTAGCTCCTGCACTCACTTTAATCTTCACCACCAATGACCTTTCGCTTAAAGATGGAGGTTTTGGCGGAGAAGACATAAGGAACCGTTGCAGAAGCTATGGATTTTTCAACCACTTTAAGGAAAACTACCGCACTCAAAAGAAGATTGAAAGCGAAGGATACGCAGCTGCCCTTATAAGGAATATAGAAAGACTGGGGGTAGAAGAGCTAAACAAAGTTATGGAAACAAATGTGGAGTTCTGCCCAAGAAAGAGAGAAGGCACCCCCACACCGCTCCTTCTCTCCTCAATATTTGGAACCTTTAAGAATCCCTATGACGTTAAATTTAAGGACTTTCTAAAGCAATTCAATCTGGACGCATACGTAATCGGAAAGAAGGATCTAGAAAAACTTCTTGAAGAAAATGGATACTCCATAATCAGCGGCCGCGGAAGATACAGGTACGTAAGAAAGGGCAAAGAAGAAGACCTTTCCGAACTGCCGGAAAATCTTAAAAAGGAAATTGACAAAGAAAAAGCCGCAGAAACAGACGCTGAAAAAGAGGCCAAAATCAAAGATTTCAATAGTCTCCTTATGGAAGATCTTGTAGACAATGACCTCTATGAGGGGGACGCAAATGATTACGACTACGACGACTCCCTATCAGAAGAAAACAAAGAAGAACGCCCCTCCCAAGAAGAAAATCTACAAGAAAACGTGGAAGATGACGAAGACAAATCCGAAAATGAGGAGGGGGAAGAGGAAGAGGAAATAAATGCCTCTGAACTTTCTGAATAACAGGAAGAAGTTCATGCATGGATAACCGTAGTTGACAGGCCTACCATCATAAAGTTTAAATAATTCA
>JAGCBE010000360.1 GCA_017652345.1 Methanobrevibacter sp. | reverse complement strand
CAATGAAGTTGAGATATGCTTAAATGTGTATATGATCCTAATAATATAAATGCTGATGCATTTGATTATTGCAACTTTACCAATACTCCTACAATTCCTACTGATAACTGCCAATTAGCAAATAGTTGTGGTTATACTACTTGCACATGAACATTAACATCTTCAAACATAAGCAATGTTATTTATGGTAGTTCTTGGAGTGGGGTTGTAACAGATGCACCATCTAAGAAAGTTATGTATGATAAATTAAAAACTATTGATGCCATAATACCAAGTGCTGCCACTTGTTCAAACCAATTAGCAGATAAAGACTATGTAAATGATAGTATCAATAGTGTAACTGCATACTATATTACTAAGAATGCTGCATGAGACCAATTTGCAACATATGCAGAATTGGCAGCTGCTACAACTTTCTATTCATGATGAACAACAAGAACTCCAACGAGAAATGATTATGCCATAGTATTGGATGATGAAAATCACGACCATGCTACTACAAGGTATATCTATAATACTAATTGGGAATACCAATATACAGTTAATGAAACTGCCTTGACTACAGCTCAGGTTAATGCTTTGAACTCTTGAATAACAAGTGCAAAAGTAACTTGTTATGATTGTTGTATGGCTCAATGTAGTGATATTCCAACAGATAACTGTCAATTAGCCAACTGATGTTGATATACTACTTGCACAGGAACTATAACTTGAATATGTATGAACTGATGCAGTTGTGGAACAAGTGGAGTAGTAGATTTAGGAACTATAACTCCTTGAATAACTAAGATATTTGAATTAGCTTCTACTTCAGACTTAACGACAGCACAAGCTGCTTATGATTGGTATGTATCGGGCTGAAACCCAATAGTTAATTATTCAAATAATATATTAAAACTAAGCAATGCATCAAGTAGTCAATTTAGATTAGAAAGAACATTTAGCAATGGAGCTAATACATTTTCTTTACGAGCTTGATGGTCTGGGCTAATATTTACATTATCTTCTTGAAGTGTTACAGCAATTACAGAGTATTCTAATAATATTGCTGTCAGTTCTACTGTGCCAACATCTGCAACACAAGATAAAATAACTTTCGTTATTTAATTCAGACTTTTAACTAACTTTTTATACCTATGCCTTGAGTATATATAGGAACATCCCCATTAAAATGTGCTTATGTATGAACTACACCTGTAAAGTGTATATATGTTTGAACTACTAAGGTGCGACCTGCTGTATTAGATATAGAATATCTTATTGTTTGATGAGGATGAAGTGGTTGATTATGAATTTGTTGTTCTTGAGGTTGAGGATGATGATGAGGTTGAGTGGTTATGTGAACAACCTTAGAGCCTTGAACTTATAATGTAGTTGTCTGAGCTTGAGGTGGTAGCACATCAAGTTGAACTGTTGGTTGTAAGTGATGTGATAGTTGTCTATGAACTATGGTTGCTTATGGATGATGAGGATGAGGTAGATGATGTTGTGCAACAGGTTATGCTTGAGCTGCTTGATGAAGTTGAGGATGATGAGGAGGTTGAGCTTGCTGTCGTAGTTGATGAGCTGCTTGCTGTAACTGAAGTCAATGAAATTGTTGAGGTGGATGAGGAAAATATGTAAATCAAGGTGCTTGAGGTGGATGAGGATGATATTGTTGTGCTTGATGCGGTAACACTAATTGTAAAGGTTGAGCTTGATGATGTTGATATAATAGTTCTATAAGCTGAACGAGTTATTGGTATGCGAGTGGATGAAGTTGAGGTTGACATATAAGTGCAGCTGCCTGAGTTTGTTGATGATGAGATTGAGGTTATGGCTCTGCTGGGGGATGTTCGGCTACTACATATTGAAGTTGAGGAGGATGATGAGGGGGATGTTCTTCTAATGTTGTTCGTAGATGATGATGTGGTTGTCAAGGTATAGTTATAGCGAGATACTGCTGTGCTTGTTGATATACTACGAGTGGATGATGTAAATACCTATGCAACTGATATTGTATACATTGCTTTACTTCTGATGGAACTCTAACAGTAAGCTAATTCAGATTTATATTCTAACTTAATATATCATGCCTTGTGGTAAAAAATGAGGTTGAAAAAAGAAGTAGAAACTATAATTAAAAGCTACTTCGTATAAGGGGTATGTCCAAGACATACCTTTTTTGATTGTTTTTTGAATTTTGTGAATATAATACAATTAGAAATTTATATCATAAGACACTAAAATATGCCAATTACACTACTAATATTATTATGAAGTTCTATGGTAATAACTAGCATTGTGAATTTTGCCAAACCCGCCTATGAACAATTTGTATGAAGATTCGCTACAACTATCAATATAGCATTGAGCTTCATATTATGAATATGTGGTGCTTTTGCAGTAAAACCATATCTTGACATTGAAATAGCTAATGGTGCTTTAGTATTGTTATGATTGGCTATTTGAACATGAGCAAATATCTTCTATGATTTATGGAAGCTAATACAAAACCTTGGGAGTAATAAGAAATCTGCTTTAGATGAGGAAGCTAAATAAAATGGAAAGCCGATTAGAGTATATATTCTCTCCACAAACATTGATAAGCATAGTATCTACTGTTGTATGAATGGCAGTAGCTTGGACTGCTCTTAAAGGTAAAGTTGACCAAT
The DNA here is from genome assembly GCA_017652345.1 of Methanobrevibacter sp. Next base: position 36,850 of record JAGCBE010000360.1, on the reverse strand, counting down.
TAGAAAAAGATGTTAAGGAAATACAAGGCTTTCACTTAGATGTAGAGATAGCAGAAATTAAGAAAGACATCCAATATATGCGTGAAATGTTAGAGAGGGTACTACAACAAATGAAATAGTTTATTCCATAAGAATAGACCAATGTGGGAGTATAGAATAGCAAAATCTGACTTAGGTTGGAACATTTACAAAAAGAAAGAAGAAAACTGAATTATGCAGATGTGGTTTTTGGACTGACAATGAAAATGGACACTAAGGAAAGACTTTGCTAGAACATTCTATCATAGAGATGATGCAGAAGGTGTTTTATGAGTTGTAAAAATAAAAGATGGTAAAAATACTGATTAGAATTGCCATAATCTTGTTAGCAATTTTGGTCAGCTTTTTATTTATAGCCAAAGTATGATAGACCGATTATATTATAGGTGTAAAGATATAGAACAGTGGTGGAAGAATATAAAATTTAGATGGAAACTTTTAGCTTATAGAGATAAATATAGGAATGAGCAAAGAGAAAAAGGAGATACCAATGAGCAAACACCACCTACTACCACAGAGCCAATGATGAGCTAATATATCAAGGAACATAGAGCTTATAAGGGATGTACAACATAGAGCAATACATACCTTATTTGAGAACAAGATGATAGCAGAGCAACTATTAACTACTGTGGACATATCTTCAAAAGCACTTAGACCAGATGTTAAGCAATGGCTAATAGATGTTCTTACAAGCAAAGATATTGACGACCCTTATGAACGATATGACCCAAGAGTTATTAGATAACATTTTAGCTTTTACTGATATGGCTTATGTGAAAACTAGATGAAGCACAGATTAGTAGAATAAACACCTATCACGAAGATTTCTCTAATTCAGAGATTGCTAGAGATATGGGTATCAATAGAAAAACAGTTGCTAAGTACAGAAAGATGAAAGAGGCTACTCAGCAAGAAGCTACTGACCTTTTATCTTGAAAGGAAGAGCAAATGTGGTTAGAAAAAAAACAAAAAGGTTTGTCTAAGGAAGACAAAAAGAAGTTGGAGCTATTGGGAAGTTATTCACCAAGGGACATCAAGGAAATGCTTAACTATATAGCTCAGACAAACAAAAAGGAGATAGATAAGGTAATTGGAGAGCCGTGACATCTTAAATTTGCTCTTGTTAGTGATACTCACTTTGGGGCAAGGCAATGTGCTAAGGATGAATTATGAGAATTCTATGAAAGGGCAAAAGACAAATGAGTTGAATGCTTTGTCCACGCAGGAGATATAGTAGATTGAACAGGAGTTTATCATTGACAACAATTTGAACAAGACAAGGTATGATTTGAAGAGCAATTACAAGATTTGAAAGATAACTACCCTGATGTATGATTGCCAACTTATTTTATATGATGAAATCACGATGAAGCATATCTAAAAGGGAACGGAGTAAATATTTGTAAAGCTATTGAAACAGTAAGACAGGACTTAATTAACTTAGGCTTTTATGATGCAAGGCTTAAACTAAATTGAATAGATATAAACCTACATCATTGAGGTTGAAGCCTGAGTTATGCTAAAGACTATAAGATGAAAAAGTATTTAGATAGTCTGCCAGTAGAAAACCAACCAGACATATTTGCTCTATGACACTATCATACTGCTTTGTATGACCTACATAGAGGAATACATTGATTTATGCCCTGAGCATTCTTAAAAGAAAACCTACTCGCCAAGAGATTTAACTTATGAAATACAATATGAGGTTGGGTTATAGAGATAGATAAAAACGATAAGGGGGAAAGTAGAATCAATATGGAATTTATTAAATTATAATAACAACAATGGAGAAAAAAAGAACACCTTGTGAAATCTATACTAGGGTTATGTGATACCTTAGGCCTGTAAGTGCATACAATACAGGAAAGAAGTCGGAATTTTATAGTAGAAAATACTTTGATGAAAAAAAAGTAGACAATTCTGACTTTATAAAGAAGTTTTTACCTGCTAACAAATAACTATGGAAGAATTAGAAAATGGTTGCTTAGGTATGGGAGAACAATTAACTGACTACTTATTGTGTGAGTGAGATATTGATACCCTGCCAGAATTAGATGTAAAGGACAAAAAGAGATATGAATACAACCAAAATAAGCGAGATTGGAGTAGGAAGTCTTGTACTATTTTTGCTGCTGCTTGAATGCTATCTGATTTGAAGAACTACGAATTTTCAGAAGCAGAATTAAAAGAAATGGATGAACTATCTTATACAAGATGAAGAATAAGATGAGAGGGGTGGTATGTCCAGAGTGCTGTCAAATGTGTAGCCGACCGATGGAATGAGTCGGAACATTCTAAAACGATGTGAAAAGTCGCATACTACCGTATATCAAAATACTCTAATGAAGTTATACAGAACGCATTGGATAAATTATACACTCTTGATACAAACTATCAAGGAAATTCAAAATACAACAAAGACTATAAGGAAGATTGAATATTGGATGGCACAGACTTTGGAAGCGCCACTTATGGACATTCAGTTGGTATAATTTGAGAGAATGGAGAAAGAAGTGTGAAAGATAATTACTACGGTAGGCAATACAATATTTATAAGTTAAAGAACAATATTTCTGATATTAAATGCTATGGTAGTTATTTATATATTTATGTAGATGTAGATAATCTTAAAGAAGTTAAGAGACTAAATGAGATGAAAGTCTTGACATTAAGAATGATAGAAGACAATAGCTCTATGTGGCACTTAACTAATGATGCAGCATATAGGACAAAACTACATGATATGAATGAAAGACATAGAGCTAAACTTAAAGATATAGATGAACAACTTGCCAAATATCAATAACTTGACTTTTTATGTAAAATATATATAGTATAAAAGACATAAGCTTATGAACCTAAATTTTATTTGCTTATGTTTTTTAAAAATGAATGAACTAAACCATCTATTGATAGATTTTATAGATTTTGCTAAGAATATAAAAAATCGTAGTCTTGCTTATCAAAGGTATTACTATCATATAAGGAGATTAAATCGCTACTTACAAGAAAAATGAATATTAACTCCGGAAGAGGTTAGCCTTTCAGAACTGTTGAATTTTTTAAATTACTACAAAGTTAGTAAAATAAAATCTTGACCGAATCTTTGACAATATCCTAGTAGAAATTCATTATATAATATGATAGTATCGATTAGAATGTTTTTTAAATATTTAACAATTATATGAAAAAAGCTTCAATTCAATTGGGAGCAGATACCGATTATCAAGATGGATGATATTAAGAGAGAACCAATGAAAAAAGAAGATTACGAAATGCTCCGTAACGCTCCTTTACTATACAATGATTTAGATAGACAAGACATTATTTTAAGAGACCAATTGCTTTTAGAAATACTACGAGAAACTTGACTAAGAAGAGCAGAGCTTTCAAGATTAAAATTTGAATACTTTCATAATGAAAATAGGCAGTTCCAAATAGAAGTTAAATGAGGTAGATATGAGAGTGTGTTTTTTAGTGAGGCTCTAAGGAGAAAAGTCCTAAAATATGAAGAAGTGGTGAAAATAAAATATAAATACCACAACCCAGAATATTTATTTTTCTATATGTGACAAAAGGAAATTTGAAAACAAATGACTCCTAAAGTTATTTGACTTATAGTATGGGAATATATCAAGAAGTTAAAAGCTGATGGCAAAATTGATAAAAAGAAAAAGCTATGCTTACATATGGAGAGGCATTCATTTGCAATGAAGTGTGTATATAGTGGCTTATCACAACAAGCAACGACAGCTTTGATGAGGCATAAAGACCCTAAGATAACCTTACATTACTACCATATGAATAATGAATGGTTGCTAAACCAATATGATTTGATAAAATAACCTATATTTTTTATATTTTTTCAGAAAAAACAATTTTTTTAGTTGGGCGATTAAGGAGACTTCAATTGCCATTTTGTGAAACTCTAACTAAAAAAACCCCCTAAAAATTTGATTTTTTTAAAAAAATCATTATAATGATGTTGTTAAGTTAAAAAGATGTGTTCCAAATGTTAATTATTTCATAAAATAATTTATATTTGCTGAATATGTCTTGGTATCAAAAAGGTTCTACTGGTAGTAGCTTATGTCAAATTGATACAATTAACTTAATGTTTCACACCTAATTGTATAGTTTTTAATTCTGACAAATCAAGGTATGATTATGGTGTGAAAGTCATATCTTGACCTGTCCGAATTGGATGTGTGGGATTCGGGTTCGTCAAGAGCCCGAATTTTACTTTATCCGAAAATGCAATGACCAAGAGAGGACTTATTACATTAGTTGTGAGTTTGTTTGTGTGCTTTCTCACTCCTGCAGGACTATATGTATATACAGTTCCTTTCTTAGTTGGTTGTATTGGAGGAAAAAAGGTTTGGGAGTTTTATTTCAAGTTCTTCTTTGGAGATGATAATTAGAAGTTCTGTCACACTATATGAAGACCAGTATAAGTTCTTTAAAGCATTCAATTCTGAAAAGTTACTTGTGGCTTTTGTAGAATATATGTTTGAAGATATTGAGCCAGAATGATTGACAGACCAAGAGCAAGTTATCTTTGACTCACTTAGAATTAGAATGAATAATCAGAAGAAAAAGTCATATGCAGGACAGTTATCTCATTGATGATGAAGACCAAAATGAGAAACAAAAAAACAACACAAAAACAACACAAAAACAACAGAAAAACAAGAAGTTAAAGATAAAGATAAAGATAATATATGTAATAATATTATCTTATCAGATAATACAGAAACTAAAAGTTTCTGAAATGAAGAAATAAATAGATGTTTGGACTTAATAATGAAATACAATTGAGGCTTAATTGATTGAACAAAACAAAATGGAAGAAGATATTCAAAATTACTTATAGATAAGTTGAACAAATTAGAAAAAATCAAAAGCTGAGAATTTACATGGTATGATACATTGGAGATTATTCTTAAAGTAATTGCCAAAAACAAATATTATGCCAGCAAAATAACAAGTCCTGAAAGCATTTATAGAAATTTATCAGTACTTATGCAGCAATGTAAGGCTGATATGTGAAAAGCTACTACAAGCTCTATCGTTTTACCAGTAATCTAATGAAAATGGGAGAAATGAAAAAATATGAACAATTAACTTATATTGAGTGTTATGATGGAGAGATAAGAACAACAATAGTATGATTGGATGTGATTAAAAAGTTATTAGATGAACAACAGTTCCTACATTTATGAAACGAACTTATAAATAGAGGAAATATCAAGAGAGTATTTACAAGAGAGTTATCAGATGTAGATAAAATCATATGCTCAATAGAAGATAAGAATATTAGAAGATTAGTACAAAAGGACATAGAAAAAAGAATTAAAGATTGACTAAGAGTGAATGTTGAGGTTGTAGAAAATTTACTTTCTAAGTATCAATAAAATGCCAAAAGAATTAGCAAAACGAGAATTGAAGCCATTATTTAAAATCTTTCTAAGGAGAATAGGTTTCAAGAATTATGATGAGTATATAGAATTATTTTGAGATGATATTGAGAAAAGAAAGGAGTGTGTAAGATGGTTCTTAAAAACTTACCCTAATTTATCACTTAAAAAATAACAATAATGAAGCAATTACTAAGTAAATTATGACAAGCGAAGAAAGACATCGCAAGTCAAAAAACATCTAAGGAATGAAGCAATGATTTTAGTCATTATGAATATTTCACTCCTGACCAAGTTAATAGATTAGTTCAAAATGTATGTGCTAAGAATTGATTATTAACAAAGTTTGATTTGAAAAGAAATGAATTTTGAGTTTATGGAACTCTAACTATCTATGATATAGATACGGCAAATTTCATTACATTTGAATGAGCTACAGCTATTCCAGAAATAAAAGCTACAAATATCGCTCAACAGATTTGATGATGTATGACTTATACAGAGAGGTATTTAAAAATGACAGCTTTTGGAATTACGGACAATAGTTTAGATTTTGATACAACCGAAAACACAAAAAAGGTTGCAGCAGAGAAAAAGGACATCACAAAGGAATGACCTTTCACTCCAAATGATTTGCCTTGGTTCAATAAGGAACAGTTAGAAGAATTAAAAGCAAATACAGATTGGGTTGGTTGATTTGATAGCTCTAATTCATTGATAGAAGCAGTATCTACTAAATATAGAGTATCAAAGGCAATGAAACAGGAAATAGCAGATTTCCGAGCTACTTTATAATCTAATCAAATCAAAATGGCAAATATTCAAGACTTATTAAACAGATTTGAAGAATTCAAGAAGAGATGATTGAAGTTAAATGAACAAGATATACACGATTGGCTTAGTTTGAATGATGATATAAACGATGCAGTTATAGAGTTGGAAAGTAAATTCTTAGAAGAAGATAATCTATTAGACAGAGATATAGCATTAAGGTTGATTGAATTGAAAGAAGAAAAATGAGATGATTGAAAAAAGCTCTATACAGATGCTATTGCTAAGGCAAAAATAGATATTGAATTCTTTAACAGAAGAATGGACCTGATAGTTATTAAGGAAACATACAAAAGGCTATCTAAAAAAGCCGAATTAGTTGAGCCTTATACAAATGCTGTCAAGTTATATTTAAGGAGAGATTTTAGCATTTAATCTAAGTAAAGATGGTTGATATGTTTAACAGGCTACTTGGTAGGCTTAAAGATAAATGATACTATATCATAAGGGCAGATGATTGAGATAGATATTATCGAGAGGTGTTCGCTCATGATGAATTGGTGTGTATAGCTTCTAGCCAAGAAGAAGCATATATGAAGTTATGAGAATTTGTTGAATGTGATTTATCTGATAACGAAGATTAAAATGACAGAAACAGAAAACAAAATTATAAACAAGAACTATTCCATAGATAAAGATAAACTATTTGCCTTGTGCTATGGAGAGCGAGATATGGCAAAGATATGAATTACAATGTTATTAGTAAATCATTTGAAAGTTTGAGTTATGGAAGCTTATGATAAGGCTTTACAGTTAAAACCAGAACGAGAGGCTTTTTATTCCTTAATCTAAAAGATGATATACAAGTTAAATTCATACAAGGTATTTAAAGATAATTGACCGACCTTTGTGTTGGGAATGATAGTAGCACTATTTACAATGTTAGCAATATGATGTCGATGAAACAATTTTACAGAATACAAAGCAGAGAGTGAAACCGAAACTGCTTGAACTGCTGAGGTTCGACAACCTGGAATGATAGTGGAAGATGAGCTTGGTGAACACCAGCTCATGCCCACTATATTAGTAGATGAAGAACATGAAAGGTTCAAAGAATTAGCAGCAGCCTACAATATAGAAGCATCGAAGATATGGCAAGTTGAAAATCACTATTGAATAAAAGAAGGTATTATATTGTGCATCACTATTGCTGAAACAAGTTGAGGATACAGATGATATTGAAAGTCAAACCCTTGAAATGTGTGAAACAATGATAGGTGAGACCGTGTGCAATATGCGTTCTTTGAAACTTGATTAGAGAAGATAGGACAAACCTTAACCAATAAATATTTATGAAAGAAGAAGACATTATGATGTCTATCAAATGCCGGTTCTTGTAGCGAGGCTTATGATAATGGTTCAAGATATGCTACAAGTGATGGTAATTGGGAAAGGAATATGGTAGCTTGTTTATCTACTATTTATGGGAGAATAGACCCAGCAACATTTAGTATTAGAAGATAAATAAAATGTTTGAAAAAGACTTAACAGAATGAAAACAAATAGAAAAGGAGTTTGCGAGTCATTTGCTCAAGTGGGATGTAGTTGATATAATGTTCTCGCAGTGAAAGTTTCCGGAATGGGATGTCAAGGCTTGCTTTAATAAAAATGGCCAACAAGAACGAAAAACATTTGAAGTAAAGTATGATAAAAAATCAGATGAAACAGGTAATGTATGATTTGAGTATATGTGTAATTGACATCCATCAGGAATATTTAAAAGCCAAGCAGACTATATTGTTTATAAGGTATGATGAGAATTCTATTATTGTGATAGATTGAAACTACTAATAGAGTTATCAAAATGTCTTAAACAAGATGTATATGGTGGAGATAGAGATATGTCGCAAATGTTCCTTGTTAAGAAAGAAGTCTTTAAGTTATTATTCAACAAGATTTAACTCTTAACCACAAAACAAAAATGAAAAAATCAGAATTAGCAGAAGCTTATGAAAAATATTTGTGACCCAAATGTAGTAGAACAACTTATTATAAGAATTTAAGAGCTTGAATGAACTTTATTGATGCCTTAAAGCCAATATCAAAGGAGATAAGATATAAACCTTGAAAAATATTCTCCAAAAGATTTGTGGAGGAATTAGAGTGGTATCAACAATATGAATGAGAAAAAACCACAAGGAGCAGGTTCTACCAAAGGCTTTATCAATGATGGAGTAAAGAAGAAGCTATAAAATTAGTTGCACCAATTCATTATAAGCAAAAGCCAGCGAGGCAGAAACAGGCATATATTAGACCAAAAACACCTGCAAAGAAAGTAGATAATGATGATATAAAATATATTAAGATAGCCTATACAAAAGAAGAAGCGAGAATATTTAGTAAAGAATATGAGAATATGATAAAAGATTTACACAACAAGTATATTGCTACTGATGATATGAGAGAGGCAAGAGAAATAAATGAGACACTAGATAAATTAGTCAAAGAGTATCAAATATTCTTGGAATGCCAGTCGCCGATAAAGGACAGCAGTCAGGTAGCTTAGTCAGAGATGGCTAAGGGGCTAGGAATTTGCCTCATGGACTCCTGCAACTACACCACCTTGTAGGGTGTATAAGAAGTAAAAATATTTTACGCACTTAGGCAAGAGGTGGCTTGCCTTTAGAATTTATTTTATGTGTTTAGACAAATGGTAAAGAAAAAGAAAGAAAAAAAATCTGAATACCAAAAACTAATAGACTTACTAAATGAGTATGAAGACCCATTTGTTAGTTGGTATGAGGAATATGTAGAAGAATTTGGTGTGTTTACTCTTAGCAGTTGACAAGCTACTGAGGAAGAAGTTATAATAAGTAAAAGTTTTTGATTTATACAGCGATTAGTGGAACACAACAAATTACTACACCCAGATTTTGTATTACATCAGAAATTGTCTTATGGGGACAGTATGCCAGAATACAACTTCTACTTGATGATGTTGTCAATAGCAGACAGACCAATAGCAGAGTTAAATAAAATGCTTAGACCTTAATCAGATTTTTATATTTTAATTTTTTACAAATGTATATTACAGGTAGTAAAAAAGTTCAAGACAAATTGTGGGAGAAGGCCACAGAAGTTATGAAATATGCTAATGAAAATGATATTAGCAAAAAGGAACTAGTTAAGTTATTATTGGAAATATGAGTGAAAGATAGATTTTGGAGGCTTATTATATCGATATTATTAGTAATAAGTGTTGCCTGCAACATATTACAATTTATATTTTACATCAACTTATAACAATGGCAGAAGAACAAAAAACATTAGTCATTAGAATAGACTGATGACTATGAAGGGTGGTTGCTATGAGTGGAGCAATTACAGAGGTAGCCAAGAAAAGACTAGTTAGAGTCGTGACATCACGACCTTTAGTATTTTGGTGAAACCCTTACATCAAGTCGGTGCATTGATTAGATGATAGAAGGCTCTTTGAGGATGTAATCAAATGAAATGACTACATAGAATTAGAGCCATACACAGACCCAAGATTTTTCAACGATGCCGTCAATTGGTTAGAGATAGCAAAAGACAAGTTATGATTAGAAAAAGTTGCTGAGCCTGTTATGTATTTGGCAGAACACGAAAAGATGTGAAACTTTTTGGAATGAGCCAAGCCTATATTATACCAACCATTTGGAAGTACTATGGGACTTAATTGAGCTGATAAATCATATAGGAGCATACCGGTAGATGCAGCACAATATATAGCCGATTGATTAGTAGCACAATGATTTACTCCATATCTTGTTATTAAGCCAGGAGCACAGCCAGTATTGAAGAATTGCCAAATGTGTGATACTCCAGATTTAAGGCTTGTAGTAAGTTTATGTGCTAGATACCCTGTTATATGATGTGATAGTAGTTTACATCATTGTGCTAAGGCATTTGGGAAGAAGGCTATAGTAATATGGGCAGGGACAGATGCAGAGAGGTATTGATATAAGAGCAATATCAATATGAGAGAGTATCCGTTGGTAGCTCATACACCACTAAGATTGAACATGAACGACTTCAATTTTGACATAAGTAATCAACATACAAACAAGTTTTCTCAAAAATTCTTAGACAAGGTGCTATGACAAGTCCACCTAATCTGATAAGACCACAATAGTCTATTGAAATGTCTAAAACTGAGATATACCAGTTCTAAACTACCAACTTGGCACACTTGTTCTTGATTTTTTTAGAAAAAGGACTATAATGTATATGTTAAAATAAATTATTTTATCTTATGTCAATGAAAGAAAATGAAAAGAATTAGAAGACCGCTCACCGATGTCAATGGTTATGACTTTATGACCGGACAAAAGGTAGAAGCTCCAAAGCTCAAGCAAGAAGAAAATGTAAATGAAAGGATTGAAAAATGGATTGAGCAGAAGATTAAGGAAAGTATGGTAGATGGAAAAATCTATGTAGAAGGATTAGGTTATGTTAAAGTTAATTAGTTTTTATTTCTTATTTCACACCAAAATGTCAGAACGAACTTATGTAAGCTTATTTGCTTGTTATCTAAACACCAACTATATGGGAGTTGATGCAGTAGTAGAATTGCTTGGTTATGACCCATATACCAAATGTGAAGCAACGGGAGAGCCTATCGGTTATGAATTTGAAAAGGTTATGGAACCAGTTAGAAACAAATGGTTCGAGCTAATTGATAGTGGTAAGAATGTAGATAGTGGTGATTTAGAAAAGTACGCAAAGAAGTTATTCAAAAAGGTCAATTCTTTAATGGTCAAGCTAAACTAGAGGCTTGACCTTTGTTTTCAAAGATACATAATACAATTGTATTTATCTTATTACATATTACACCCATGAAAAAAGCAGACATCTTTAAACCTTGATGGAGGTTCACCGTAGAAACCTTTATGGTGAAGAAGACCAAGAATTATTGGTATTACGACATCAGGTGTGCTTATCTTTACCGAGGAGAAAATACTCCTAGAGTTATCAGTTATGAAGGGTTGCAGGAAGAGCGACCTGTAAAAGATTGATTATGTAAAATCAAAAGAACAGGCAGCAGAGAGGACACGGACCGACAACAAATTTATAATCACTTCAAGAAAAGATTTCCTGATAATGAAATCAGGTTCATCAGGTTTTAATTCTTAATATTCACACCGATGTTACAAGAACTAATAGATGGTTTAGAAAGTACTTTCCGAGATGATTTCACAATAGCTGACCATTTCGGAATGAGAGGTATATTAGATACATTCAAAAGAGCTTTCAGAGAGTGGAAGAGAGATAGAGTGTATATCACAGAATTAGCAATGGTTATGAATTGGAAATGCTGGTATTGGAATGATAATTGAAGACCAGAGTATAGTAAATTGTATGAGAAGTTATGGTTTGAACTTGATACACGATGTATGGATAACCTAAAAGGAGAAGATAGAAAATACTATTTGAAAAGGACAGACTAATGCCTGTCCTTTTTGAGATAATTTTAGCTTATTATTTATAACAAAATGGGACAATATTACAAGGCGTGTTTAATTACAGAGGACCATATTAAGGTTGTAAGACCAGATGGTTGGAAAATGATGGAACATAGTTGGTATGGTAATACGGCTATGAAAAGAATAGAAAAGATACTTTATAAAAATCCGTGTAGGGTTATATGGGTAGGAGATTATTCTCAGTGTGCTCCTTTCTGTTGGGAGTATAAACAAGAAGATGAAGAAGATATAAATCGAGATGCTGAAGAAGAGGAGTTAGATTTATTAAAGAGAGAAGAAGATAAGGAATATCTATTGATAAATAATTTTCGTAAGGAGTATATCAATATGACCAAACAAGAAATGAATGAGGAGTTGTTTCAAGGTAGATGGAATAATGTTATACACCCACTATGATTGTTATGTAGAGCAGAGACAGAAGAAGCAGGAGGAGATTATCATAGTGAGGTAGGAGTAGAGAACATTGGTAGATGGTGTGGCGATGAAATATATGTTATGGAAAAAGACCAAGCTACAGAGGAGTTAAAATACTATGATGATATGACTGATGTTTATTTTTTTAAAGAAGAATAGGATGAAGATAAAAGATTTATTAGTAGCTTGTCAGCAACAAGTAATGAATGGTAATGGGGAAAAGAAAATATTCATATCAAGCGATGATGAATGAAATGATTTCCACGAACTATTCTATTGATTTACTTATTTAGAAGATGAGGTGAAAGGTAATTTGGAAGAGTATAGAATAGAAGATATAGAAGCTCGTGGAGATAAATTATCAGATATAGTTTTATTATGATAAACATATAAAAATGAAAGTAAAAGACTTAATTAAACAATTACAGCAATTGCCACCAGACCAACGAATATCAGTTAATGGATGGGACGACTTTCATATAGAGTGAAAGTTCTATGCTTATGATGAGGACTTGAAGGAAGAGTGTTGGCACTCGGAAATGGACTTCAATTACATAATGAAGAATAGAGATAAGTTTCCAGAGAAGATGAGATATAGCTTTCACGAGAATGATGAATTCTACAAGAATTTAGACTAAAAAAGATTTGTTTTTGATATGCTTTACAATAAGGTGTAGTTGACATAAGTTATATGCTATTAGGTAGAGCCTTAGATACTCCTAGTTTATCTAACCGGCTCTTTTTTTATGAGAAGAAAGAAAAAACCTACAAGACAAGATTATGTAAAGCTATTAGATGCAGTTTTTTCTACATACATAAGATTGAGAGATGCTAATGATAAATGAATAGTTATTTGTCCGTTGTGCTGAGCTAAGGTAAGTTGGAAACAGGCTCAAAATATGCATTTCATTTCAAGGTGAAATATGAAGCATAGGTATGATGAAAAGAACTGCCACGCTGGTTGTGTGAGATGTAATGTTATATTGAATTGAAATTACATAGCATATACAAGATGGATGCAGAAGAATTATGGTATAAGTTATGTTGATAGATTGATTGCAGACAAATGACCGTATAAGATACCGACACCAATGTTGGTAGATATGATTAAGTATTATTCTGACAAAGCACAACTGTTAGAAGCCAAATTAGATATCCTTGACGTCAGGATATAATTTTTATTTTTTTCTATTTTAAGGATGAAAAAGAGGTATTCTTTTTTGCAGTTATCACTGACAGTAATGTTCGTGGTTGCCTTATTATTGAGCAACATCGTATGAGCTAAACAGTTATGACTGCCTTTTGGTATTGCCAGTACGGCAGCACTAATCCTATTTCCTATTACTTATGTTTTATCAGATGTATTCAGTGAGGTATACTGATACAGATGGAGTAGAATTACTTGTTACATCTGATTTGCTGCGAACTTGTTTATGTGCTTGATTTTCGCAGCCTGCATAGCTATGCCAAGTTCACCTTTCCGGTGAAATCAAGAAGCATTTGCTACTATTTTATGAAGCACACCTAGAGTTGTATTTGCCAGCCTATTAGGTTTTGTGGTTGGAGATTTTTGTAATGACAGAGTCTTTAGAAAGATGAAGGAGAAGTATCAAAATACAACTAAAAGATTTGGATGGAGGGCTTTAGTATCATCAATGGTATGAGAGGCAATTGATAGTGCTATATTCATACCTATTGCCTTTTTTGGAAGTATGCCTTTCAACGAATTAGTTAAGATGTGGGCCGTATATGTAGCAATGAAAGTGTTATATGAAGCAATCATATTGCCAATTACAACACTAATAATGAAGAGAGTAAAGAAGCACGAAGACAATTTACTCCTTAACGAGCAATAGAATGTTATACTATATACCTATTGAGACAATGGAGCAGAGATACACTAAGATGATGAACGAGGTAATTATGCCTTTAGTAGATTACACGGTGTATCCTAAATTTGAATATTCTGATACCATTGAAAAATGACAGTTTTTAGATGTCAACAAAACAAGTATATTCAAAGCGAAACAGTTAGAAGAGATAGCTAAACTATTCTATGAATGAAAGATAAAGGACTGAGATAAGTTCCTTGTGGCTGATATATTCTTTCCTGGTATAGAGAGTATAAGATATATGGCTGATTTACAAGGTATTAAGGTAAAGATATACTGATACAACCACGCAGGTAGAGCCGACCCTACGGACTTTGTACAAAACTTATGAAGTTGGGCTGATATAACTGAAAAATGATATATGGCTATCTGTGATTATATCTTTGTATGAAGTGAGTTTCATAAAGGTTTAGTATCAAACTATTTTGATATAGACCCAGATAAAATCATTCCTTACTGACCTGCTTGGAGTTTAGACCGAGTAGAAAATCTTGTTAGCAATAAAGATATTGAGAAAGAAGACTTCATCATTATGCCACAGAGATTAGCAAAGGAGAAATGATTAGAGGAGTTTATAGAATTTGCCAAATCTACTGACAAGAAAATTATCACAACCACAAGTTGAAACAAAGTGGATGTAGAATTTCCTGATAATGTAGAATATGTCAAAGTATCTAAAAAGGAATACTACCAATACCTTAAAAGGGCAAGGTGGTATGTATCTTTTGCTTATCAAGAAACTTTCTGATATACACTTCAAGAAGCCATCTATTACAGATGTAATATATTAGTTCCTAACAGAGTATGTTATCCTGAGATGGTGCCTGAAAAGAATTTGTATAACAGCACAGAAGAGTTGTTAGAGAAGTTAAAGTGTGATGATATGACTGTTCCATTAGAGTGGACAGAGAGGCACGACAAAAATTATGAAAGAATGATAGATTTTATTCGTAATGATTAGCAATGAGGTTCTACATGGCTTGAGCAGAGAATACAAAATACTTAAAGCTCCTACACGATGTATGAGCCAAGAATATTTTGTTATCTTTCTTTTATCTTAGATGAAAGAAACACGAGAAGATAGTAGAGATACTTACTTATGCTCGTAGCTATGCAGAGTCAATTTTCCTTGACAGTGGAGCTCACACTTTGATTGTAGCTTTCTGAAAGGATGCTAAAAAAGGACACTTCAAAAACAACTATGGCTGAAAGTTAGACTTACAGCAGTATATATCAGACTTCTTTGATTTCATAACTAAATACCACCAGTATTTTGATGCCATTGCTGAATTAGATATCTGAATAGTTCCTTGAATATGATATGACAAGGTAAAGGAGTGGAGAGAGTATATGAAAAAGCTCTGACTCCTAAATAAAATGGTAGTAGTAATGCACTATAAACATTTCACAGATATGCTATGACAATGGAAGGATGAGTGGAGGAATATGTTAAGAGAGTATCCTAAACTTGCCTTATGAGATTGACCTGAGTGATATGTATTGAAAGAGATATTTGATATACGAGAGGAGGAAGGACATCACAACAAGATACATTGATTTGCAGAAACCAAATTATCTAAGGTAACGTGGTGTCCTTACTACTCAGTAGATAGCACAAGCCGGCAACAAGGACTTAGATTTAATCAATATCTTATATTCAATAACGGACATTTCAGACACTTCTCGGCAGCAGAGTCAAGGAAGAAGTATTGAATAGACCTAGCCAAGCTACCTGCTGAAAAAAAATTAGCCATCAATTACAAGGCTTATGAAGATTGTGAGAGATGGGCAACAGCTTTACAAAAGGCTAAGTGAGTAGTGTGGGAAGATTAGTTTTATATTATAATTCTATATTGATGAAAATTATTGAAAAGACAACGGACTCGTTAATACCTTATGAGTTCAACAACAAACTCCACAGTGAAACGCAAGTAAATAGAATTGCTAATTCTATTAAGGAGTTCTGATTTTTACAGCCAATAGTTATTGATAAGAATAACATTGTGATTGTATGACATTGAAGATTGGAATGAGCCAAGAAGCTCTGATTAGAAAAAGTGCCTTGTATTCAAGTAGAAGATTTAACAGAGGAACAGATAAAGAAGTATAGAATACTTGATAACAAATTAAACGAGAGTGAATGGGACTTAGCTAATTTAAAATTGGAGTTAGATAGTTTGCCAAACCTAAACATTGGTGATATAGAGTTGGCTACTTTTGATTTATTTCCAGAATTTGATGCACCTGAATTTGACCCTGATGATTATGCAGATGAAGAGGAAGAAGGTGAAGAGGAGTGAGTATCACTAACTGTATATGTTAAAGATGAAGCAGAATTAGAGATGTTAAAAAAAGACTTAACAGAACTTTGATATACTAACTATAAATAAAATGTCGCAAAAAATAAACTTTGGAAGCATTTATAACAAATCTGTTGAAGGGCTTTGCTTGTATAATGATAGACTTGACACTTATTGACAATGATGTTCTCACGATTGTAAGTATTGTTATGCCAAAAGCCTATTAGAATTTAGATGATTTTGGCATCCAGACAATCCTAAACCTGCTAATGTAAAGGAAATATACAAGATAGTAGCAACAGAGTGTTCTAAAACAATACCTACAAGGTTAGGAGGAATGACAGATTGTTTCCAACCAGTAGAAAAAGTCCATAAGGTAACATATCATACCTTACAAGCATTTAATAAAATGAAAAAGCCTTATTTGATAATTACTAAGTCAGATTTAATTGCTACTGATGAATATCTCAAGGTATTAGATAAAGATTTAGCACATATACAAATAACATTAACAACCACAGATGATTTATTGGCAAGTAAATATGAGTGAGCAACAAGACCAACAGATAGAATAAAGGCAATAGAAAAACTCCAAAGTTTATGATATGATGTAGCAATAAGATTAAGTCCATATGTTCCGTGATTAGCCAACCCAAAGGAATTTAACAAAATAAAATGTGATAAGATATTGATAGAGTTTTTAAGAGTGAATTGATTTATAAAAAAACGATTTGCTGAGTTTATAGATAACAAAGACTATTCATTATCATACCACTGATATCAGCATCTAACCTTTGAGAGAAAAAAGGAATTAGTTAAGGACTTTACAATAAAGGAGATAACTGTGTGTGATTTTGACCCAGCTCATTTAGATTATTGGAAGAAAGAATTTAATCCTAATCCAAATGACTGCTGTAATCTTAGATGAATTTATCCTAAAAATTAACAAAGATGAGGACTAGTTTTGTATTTGAGGTTATAACTAAACCTGTGTGGAGGGCGAGACTAAAACATTTAATTAGTAAAACTAAAAAAGATGCCAAAAAGAAAGTATAATTATCAACAGCTAAAAACAGAATTCTTTGACTCAAAATTCGATGAAGTCAAATCATTTATAACTGATAAATGACTCACCTATAATTCAGAACGAGCCAGAAGGACAAAATGATGGGCAAAGGAGAAAGAAGAACTAGGGAATATGGTTGTTGAAGAGGCTCTATTATTGAACGCGCATAAACAAGCAGAACAGTTAGAAATACCAATGGAGACCTTAAAAAAGGCGAAGAATGCAGCAGTTGGTAGAGTTTTAGAAATGTTGTCAAAGCCAAAGAAGGGACAAAAAAAGGTGAAGCTAAGTTTATCAGATATAGAAAAGGTTTTGAGAATATTGAAAACGGAATTGTGAGAGCCTATAACTATTAACAAGAATGAAAACACAAATACAGAGAAGATAGAAGGAGTTCGTATTATATGGTCGTGAAAGATAGAACAATAGTTTTTATCATAACAAAATATTTTAAATGCCAAGAGTAGCAGACACACTTACAGTAAAGCAGAAGGAGTATAAGAATGCTGAGCTCGTACTCTGTGAATTTATGGCTTTACAGGAGTATGATGTTGAGGAGTGAATAACTCCTAAGTATAAGGACTTTGATTTGCAGGAGTTTCACGACTTTGTTGCTGATAAGATAGAAGCTTTAGATACTTATATAAACAGATACCAATGACAAAGATGAAAGTACCACAGATGACAATAGAACAAATCTATAAACAATTCAAAGATGATTTGTTGCTATGTATTAAATACCACAGGAAAGGACAACCTGAGATGGTTAAGGAATATTTCTGAACAGACAAATGGGAGGAAATAGAAAAACAAATAGCAGTAATTTGTTCTGCATTTACTGATGTACAAAAAATACAGCTATCAGTAGTGACAGAACAATTACATAACTTTTATATTTTATCGGATAACCAATGAACAACATCAGAGAAGAAATTGAAGCCAAAATCAAATGGCTTGAATGGAACAACCACCCAAGAGCTTTAGAACTTATTGAGTGGTGTAAGGAGTTATTAAAGATGCTACCAGAAGAAGAGAAGCAGGAGGAAATGATTAGAGAGGTAAAGTTGGAGATACCAGAGGTAAAACCAGCACCTAAAAAGAAAATCGTTTTTAAGAACAAAAAATAGTATGTTATTAGATTTCGAACCGACAGACAGACAGGCACAAGCACTACGATATCGGAAGGATGATAAAACAACTGAAATCTGATTTGGTGGTGCTGCCTGATGAGCAAAATCTTGGCTATGAGTATTTGCCATATTTTCTGCTTGTATTGAATTGCCTTGAAGCAGGTGGGTTATAGGTAGAAAGGAACTCATAAACCTTAGAAGGACAACCTTAGCAACTTATTATAAGATGTTGGACTTTTATAATGTGCCAAAGGAACAAAGGTGAAATCTAAATGGACAGACTAATACTATTAAGTTTCCAAATGGTAGCGAGATACTATTACTTGATTGTGCTACACAAACATCAGACCCAGAGCGAACAAGGTTTGGTTCATTGGAATTAACTGGTGCTTTTATAGATGAAGCAAACGAGGTGGATGCAAAAGGTATTTCAATGCTAAAAACCAGAATAGGAAGACAAAATACATTTCACAATATCACAATAATAGATGAAAACGGTAAGCCTCACTTTTATGAAACCTATGAGAAGTGTCCTAAATTCTTAGAGTGTTTCAATCCTAACAAGGGACACGTTTATAACGACTACTATAAACCTTGGAAGGATGGGACATTGCCACCTTATAGAAAATTTATAAGAGCGACAGTATGAGATAACCCTTACATTCCACAATCATATATCGAGCAATTGGAAAGGAGTGATGAAATAACAAAGCAAAGACTACTTTACTGAAACTTTGATTATGATGATACACCAGGTAAGTTATTTAGGTGGGATGAAATAACAGATTTATTTACTGCTAATGTAGAGCCAAGCGACACTACTTATATAAGTTGCGATGTGGCAAGGTTAGGAGAAGACAAAACTGTTATCGTGGTATGGAAATGATTGAAAGCAATTTACATAAAATCATATCAAGGGCAAACCACAGACCAAACAGTTGCAGCAATTAAAGATTTAGAAACTTATTACAATTGCAGGAGAGGAAATATTTGTATAGATAGCGATGGAGTATGATGATGAGTGGCAGACCAATTAAGATGATGTGTAAATTTTATGAATAATAGTTCTCCTATCAGGCAAGGAGATGAGATAAGGAACTATGCTAATCTAAAAACACAATGTTATTTCAAACTTAAATATCTTATGGAGAAAAGAGATGTTCTTGTGGAAGCATCGTGAGAGGTAAAGGAAAGAATAGAGAACGAACTAGATAATATAGTAGTAAGAGATATTGACAGCGAATGAAAAGTAAAAATGGAAAGTAAAGAAGATATGAAGAAAAGGTTGGGACATTCTCCAGACTATGCTGATGCCATAATGATGCGTATGTACTGGGAATTACACAAGTCAGCTTCACCGATAGAAAGGACGGATGTAGTAAGGATAAATTTTGACGATATGTTATATTAAAATTAGTTGTATTTTGAATTTTCAGAATATAATACCATAGAATTTATATTACATACTAGGCATGAACAAATCATCAATACTAAATCAAATTCAAAGAGAATATGCTTTATGACTAAACTATGTAAGACCTGCTAGAATAAGATACAGGGACAGAATAATGAAACGAAACCCACAATCAAAAAATGGTGGTAAGATTATCAACATCAATATGATATGAAACTATATGGACACTCTTATAGCTTCATTCTTTACTAATTGACCTAAATGTAAGTTTATATCAAGGACTTGATGGGTGGGAGAAGAAGAGGCTCAGAACTTAAATGCTGTTGCTGAATTTGATGAAAGGGAATGAGCTACACAACAATTAAAATATCAAGTTGAACAAGATAGCTTATTC
This sequence comes from Methanobrevibacter sp., assembly GCA_017652345.1. The sequence goes on along the minus strand of JAGCBE010000360.1, from coordinate 16,482 downwards.
TTTGGAGTTGGTATTCTAAATAAAACAGGTTTTGACCATAATACATTAACAAATACTTGGAGATGTATCAATCCATTAAGTTGGATACCTGACCCATTGCCAACACAAACAGGACAATTTGATTGAAAGAACTATAGGTTTCACGGTTTCTGTATGTTAACAAATATTCACGATGTTAAGAATATATATGATAAAAAAGCAGTAAATAGATGGTTTGCTAAACAATACAATATGGAGAGCGAACTAACAAGAGAAGCCTATCAAAACAAAGCAGGAACTTGACCAATTATAGTTGATGAAATAACAGACAATTTTGCTTTAGATATCTATGTACACTATACAATAATAGATGGTAGAAAATGGAAGTTTGTTTGTAGTGCTGATATGAGTGAAATATTTTATAAAGAAGAATTGCCTGCAGTAACTAAGGAAGAAAAATTAGACCCTAGTTTAATACCACGACCAATATTATTGAACTACTATGACCCTGTTAGATGAAACCCATTCGGAACATCAATATGCGATAAAGTAGAAGACAAACAAAATGCTAAATCAATCTTGGCTAATTTAAGTCTTATGAAAGCTAAGAGAGAAGCAACAGGTGGTGATTTCTTGGTAAATAGTAGACTTATTAAGAACAAGGAAGAATTACAAAAGAAAACATTTGACCAGAGGTTATTATTTATAGATGAGAATGAGATAGGAACACAACCAATACAAAATGCTATGTATGAGCTACCACAGAGTCAGATTAAAACTGATGTATGGAATATGATGTCTTGGTTGGAAACAGAAGCTAAGTATGACTCTAAAATAGATAGCCTTCAACAATGAATTATGCCAGATAAGTCAATGACAAAAGCAGAAGCTCAGCAATTACAAGCTAATGCCAATATGACATTATCATTGAAGAATACTATCAAGCAATGGTTCTATAGAGATTATTACTTCCAACGATGGAGATGATATTTGGAGAACTTTAAGGAGTGAGAAAAGAAACGAGTATTATTAAATGCTGATTTTGAATGGACAGGACAAACATTAGAAAAAGACCAGTTCGTTACAAAGCAGATGCCATATATAATGGTTTGAGCTTCAGAAGATATCAATGCTATAAATGAAAAAGACAAAGCAAATCTTATGGCATTGTATCCTATTATCACACAAGACCCAGATATCAAACCTGTGAACAAAGCTATATTTAAGAGATTATATTTAAGAGCTATTTGATTGAAGCCAAATACAATCAATTCAATATTCAGTTATACACCACAGGAAAGAATAGCAATGAGCTATGTTGATGATGTAAACTTATGATATGAGCCACAAAGTTTATTCAAGAGAACAGATATAGACTTCTATACAGTATGGTTGTATATGCAAAAGGCAGAAGATGGAGATTTAAAAGAGAAAATATTACAAAAGCTACAATGATTATTGTTAGAATTGTGAGAAGAACCACAGATGCCTTGAATGGACAACCCTGTAGCTAACAGTGCTGCTAACATAATGATGTCTCAGTGAATGCCAAGCAAAGATGAGTTAATCACAAGGGACACGGTTAATTTAAAATCTAATATGTAATGATGGAGAACAACGAAAAAATGATAAAGATTGAAGACCTTTTAAAGACTAAAGGTTGGGATGAAGTAAAAAAAGCTATTAGGCAAAGACAAATAGCATTGGCAAATAAGATTGTCTATGGAGATTGTATGGATGTAGCAGATGAACATATAACACCATCAGACTTATTAAGAGCAGAAATGAGATGTTTAGCTTGGGTGACAGAAAAACTACCACAGCAAATGATAGAAAATCCTAACTATAACCCAGAAGAAGATATTGAGGACTTAGAGGAACAAGAAAAAGCACAACTAATAGATGATATGTTTAAGCAAGAAGTTTAATGCAGTTTGGAAAGCCATCAGCCATAAAGAGAGGCATTTTATGGAGGTGGGCTTAAGCCCTCTCCTATTAAGAGGTTAAATACCTAACATATCGCAGTTTGTAGATTTATGCCACAACAAATCTACTTCAGCTACGGTTATGATGCTTTATTACTAACCAATTACAAACATGCCAGAAGAAGAAGTACTGGAAACAACTCCTACTGAGGAGTGATGAGATGAAGAAGTCGTTGATTACAAGGCTTTGTATGAGAAATCACAAGCCGATGTAGAAAAACGAAAATCTCGCTTTAAAAGTGCAAAAGCACAGGAGAAAGAAAAAGCTCCAATTGAAGTTGATGATAGCTACATTGACAGAAAAGTGGAGGAAAAATTATTCTTTCAGAACAACCCAACTGCAAGAGAGGTTGAAAAAGAAATTAAAGACATTCAATCTAAGTATACAGGAATGAGTGTCAATGATGCCTTTGATTTGTATCTTGCTAAGAACAAACCCGAATTGCTTTCCAAGAAACAATCTAATCTATGAGTGGAAGGTATTACAAAAGAACCTGAACCTGAGAAAGATTGGAGAGAAATGTCAGATGCCGAATTTGATGAATATTGGAAAACAAGGGGTAAGAAAAAATAACATTTTACCTACTTATTTTATTTAGAAAATGGCTAACAACGTACAAGCTTTCGTGCCTGAGCTATGGAGTCGTAGAATTCAATATTTAACTAAAAACGCTCTTGTAGCTACACAAATTTGTTCTTTTGAAGAACAACCTGACCTTAAATATGGGGACAGAATTCACAGACCTTATCCAAATGATTTGGTTGTAAATGATTATGTTAAATACACTGATACAACTCAGCAAGACATAATCGGAACTGATGAATACCTTGACATCGACCAATCAAAAGAAATCTCTTTTGCTATTGATGAAGTTGATTGGATTCAAATGAAGTATGACCTTGAAAACAGTTATGTTGAAAGAGCTGCTTACAGATTAGCTAACGATATCGATGGAAAAGTATTATCAGAAGCTTCAAATGCTGTTGTATCTATGGATGCAGGAGACATTGGAGGAACTGCTGGACAAGCTATTTCATTATCTACTTCTAACTGTCTTAATGCAGTTATGACAGCAGGTGCTAAACTTACTGCAAATGGATGTGAAATGGACAAAACTTGGGCTTTGGTTGTATCTCCAAAGATGGCAAGTGTTATCGCACAAACTGTTGCACAAGACTGATTCTCATTAGCAGACTTGGCTTTGAAAAATGGTTATGCAGGAAACTTTGCAGGATACAAAGTATATTCTTCTAACAATGTTCCTCACAGCAGAACTATTAGTTTCTCAACTGTAGTTGCTACTGATGAAATCGTTATTGGAGGAGTTACATTTACTTTCGTATCTTCTATCGGAAGTACAGCTGGTAATGTTTTAAAAGGAGCCAGCGATGCTGCTGCTTTAACTAACTTGGCTGCTGCTGTAAATGGAGCTGCAGGTGCAGGAACAACTTATATTGAAGTATCTGCTTCTGACAGAGCTAAATTAAAGAATGTTAGAGCTCACTTAGATGGTTCTACAGGAGTTCTTACTACATCAGGAGATGTATTAGTAAGCTCACCTGATACAACTATTACAGTTGGTGCTGAAGAAGCTACTGCATTACTTTGTAGACCAGGAGCTATTGATTTGGTTATGCAACAGAACATTGATGTTAGAAAGAACCCATTACCAAAGCAAAAAGCTGATTACTTCATTATCTCTTGCCTATACGGAGTTAAAACTTTCCAAGAAGGAAAAGAGAGAATGGTTAAAATCAAGATTGCTGCTTAGTAAGAGCTTCATATATAAGGGGCAGGGGAACTTGCTCCTTAGAATGAAACTTTTATATAGAACATATTAGCCAATGGATGTATCTACAATTATAAATCTATCAAGAGACCAAACAGGAACACCTGCTTGACAAATATCTGATACAGATTATCTCAACTATCTTAACATTATATACAAAGATATCTTTTCCAGGCTATCAGTAAATGCTAAAAAATATGCTTGGCAAAGTTTTACTACTGATGTAAATGCAGGACAGAGTGAATATATCTTGCCACAACCAAGTGAAGACAGCACAGGACTAAAATTAGTCTTGACGGCATTCTTAGATTGAAAGAAATTGCCACTGTATGATAGTAGCTTATATGATAGCGAGAGAGATATAACTAACCCAAAATGGAATGAACACCCATATTGAATATTAAGAGATGGTAGTATTTTCTTAATACCTATTCCTAAGAAAGATGGTCAATTATATCTTGAATGAAAATATATACCAATGGACTTGGAATTAACAAATACAAGTGATGAAATAAAATTGGCACCAGAATATCACAACATAATGATTAAATGATTGAATGGTTTAGTATTTTGAGCTAAACAAGTATATGACAAACAACAGTTATGGGAATGATATTATCAACAAGGAATACAACAGATACAAACTGAATGATGTTTTGAAAATGAAAGTGCCTATCATGTAGAAGATGCTTATTTATGATTTCTAGAATAATACAATGGTAGATATTAAAAGAGAAGACATAACATTACAAGATTGGACAAAAGGTATCTCAGCAGATGAATTTGCATGAGGTAGTTATTTTTATTCTGAGGCAATATCAAGCTGATACAACTCTAAGGGTTTTGAATTATGACATTATGTTAAGAAATCAATTCTAAATCAAAGGAGTAATTGATACCCTGTGGCATTAGTTCCAAGCAATGATTATTGAATAGTAGCATTTACTCGTGATGCAACAATAGAATGAGAAGAATTTAATAACTGAACAACAATTTGAGATGGAGATGGGGATGGATGAGGTGCTATTGCTTCCCTATTATGACAATGATATAATTTTGTGAATTGAGTATTCCGATGAAACTATTTAATCTGAATAGAAGATAGATATGTGGATGTCTTTGATACAACAGATTTATTTACTCCTGCAGATGAGTTATTAACAGAGCCAAGATTCTCTAATAGTGGAGCCAACCGAACTGTAGGAACATGATGGACAATAACAGATGCTTGAGCTACACATACAACCTGAAATACAGGAACTTTATCAGCTACTATTAACTTTCAAACGACACCAACATCTTCTAATTATGTTAGAGTTGCGGTAAAAATAGTAGAATGCACAGCAGGAAATGTTGGTGTTAAGTTAAATAACCCAACAACAAGTTATTCTACTACAAGTAGTAAAGATTGATGGTATGTATTTAGTTTGAAGTGTTCATCAAGTTCTTCAAGTTTAACGATAACACCACAATCATCTTTTAATTGAACTATAGAGGCTGTAAATGTTCATTTATATGGTAGTGGTTTTAATTTGCATAAAGTTAACCTAACTTGAATTACTACCTGAATTGTTCCACATCCTGCTTTAGTTTGGGAGTGAGATTTATATATAGCTGCATGAAGTTATGTAAACATAATATCATTAACTGACTTTTGAAAGGAAGCTAAACAGCTTGTAGATAAGACATATACTATCGTATCTATGACTCAGCAGGCAGGTAATATTATAATATGGGCAACAGATTGATTTGATAGTAAGCAGTATTATCGAAATGGTGTTGATGCTGTTGCTACAGAAGTTATTGAGCGGAAATGATTGATAATAAAATGAGTAACATGAACTGAAACAATATCTTATGTGTTAACTGCATCTTGAGATGTAGCATGATGAGATGGATATGAGTATAGATTATATGCAGTAAGCTGATATCAGAGGAGCTTAATAGCATCTAAGTTATATCAATATATGTCTTCAAGTTATTTAGGTCAAGAGCCATATAACATAAATAAGAAATTTGACTTCAATGATGTAGATGGCGATGCTTCTATGGTTATGTTCTTAGATAGTTTATATATTCCATGATGTGATGGGGTTTATAAGTATTGATATGATGTGCCTTGATTAAAAAGTGCTTGGACAAGGCCAATTAAATATGACACAGGGGCAACTCATATAACCCTATGACAAAGGAATGCCTTTTTAAATGTGGGTTATAGAGTAGATAACATAAATTACATCTGAAGAGTGAATGAAAGACTATATGCACCTAAATGATATTTAATTACAGAGAGTATATACCGAGACAAATTAAGCACAAGGAAAGCATTAGAGAAGTTAAAAATTTGATATAAGAATGTGGCTTCAAGTGTGTGAAATATAAAGGTTTATGCTATTGTTGATGATAATTATTTTCGGAGATTCCGAGTAAGTTCTACTCCCACAACACGACCATCGGTTTGAGATGTCTATAACATAGCTCATTCTACTACAGGTAAGGTGATTGATGTAGATAAAACAAATTGAATAATAACATTTGTAACAGTAAGTGATATGGGAAGTTATAATTGAATAGCTAATACAGCTTTAACAAAAGTAAGCGGAGATTGAGATGCCTCAATAAGTGTAGGACATAAATTTGATAATATGTGTCTTATTAAAACAATAGAAAATGATACACAAGGTTATGGATCAGATTTAATTTTCTGAAAAAACTTTGTGAATAATTATATTCCCTATTGGCATAAGATACAATTTGTGATTGAGTTAAGTAGTAATAATACCTACTTATCTCCTGAAATATATGAGATAAGTATGGTGTCTGACATAACAGATGTGATTTTATAAATAATAACATAACTAATGACACAAGAAGTTCAGACATGAATATGAATAAACGAGGAAACTACCTTAGAAACCATAGAGGCAGTTTGAACTTCAAGTAGAAAAATAATTATAGGAAGACAAACAAGAGATGTAATAAAATGAAATAGTTGAATAACATTATCGCAGAGCATACCATATCAATATTATCCTGCATGAGAGGAGACATGAGATGTGATCTGAACAGTAACATTATCAGACCAAGTTGGTGGTTTATTCTTTCAGCAAGTATGAGATTGAGTTAGAATACCACTACAGTGAAAATATAGATTTACAGTAAAGCCTGATGATAACTGTTATAGTGCAACAAACACAGTAGTTGTAACTGTAAAAATAAAGGTAAATGGTGTAGAAAAGCGGTCTCATGTAGTGGCTTCTATGAGTGATGAAGACACATTTGAGCTTATATTATGAAAGTTTGACATAATAACACTAACAATAGCTCTTGTGGCTAATGGTAACTCTTCAAGAGATTTATCAGCTTCAGTTATAATACAACAACTTTAATTCATAAACTTATAACAACATGGTAACAGTAGATGATGCAACTTATGTAAAGATGAGAGATACCCTATATTGAGGGGATGCATGAAGGGCAAGTAGAGCAAAAGCTCAAATAGAAGCCAACTATGATGATGCAAAATATAATGATTTTCTATGACAGCTAAACAACATGGGAAGTCAGACTTCTGCATCTTCTAATAATTCTTGACCTGCTGATTGATATGCAACAGCAACAGATAGGAATATGGCTACATGAGCAAGTGAGTTTGGAATGAGAGATACATCTTCTAATACTCCTGCTACTCCAACTACAGATAACTCAAATAAATGAGGAGAAACAGTAGTTACTTCCAATAACGAAATTAAGCAGGAGGGAGCATTGAAGCCATTATCACAAGATTACTACAATCAGACTTCTCAAGATGTTCAAGACCAAATAGTTAAAAATCTGAATGACTATAAAAAGAGCAACCCTGAATATTTTACTGATTATGAGTCTTTCAAAAGGAACTTCTCTTATGATGCAAGAGATGATGTTCAGAAAAATACATTAGATCAATGGTATAAGTGATATCAAGATTGACTAACATTATCATCTACTCCTACCACAGATTTATATACACAATATAAGAACTGAGACTTATCAGATGCTCAACTTCAGAATTTAAGAGTTTCTGACCCTACTAAATATTCAGAATTGATGAATCAGATTAACACATGAAACATAGTTGCAGCATACGATGATGATAAGTGAATGGACATTACATGAAACTCTATACAAGAGATGGCTTATCAAGCTGCTCAACAAATGTTCATGCAATGGATGAAGGGAGATACTGATAACTGAGCTTCTCAATTCTTTAGAGAATATGAGGAGAAGATGGAGTCTCCTGAAATGACATGATTATCAGACAAATGCACAGAAGTTGAAGAGCAGATAGAGAATATTGAAGATGATATTGCTTCTATGAAAGAGTCAGTAGAAAGGGAATTTGCAGGAACATGAGCTACAAGAGCTAAAATCAATGCTATTATAGCAGATAGAACATATGATTTACAATTACAGTTAAGAACTCTTAATTCTGAATATAAGAAATATGCTACACAGTATAATAACAGAATGCAACAATATCAGAATGAGTTTCAATTATGATTACAAGAATATCAGATAAACCAACAGGCAAGACAACAGCAGATGGATGAGCTTTGATTTGCTATCGACTTAATGAGTTTTGAGACTCCACAGCAGGCACAAGAAAGACAATGGAACTTTCGGCTAAAACAACAGGAATATCAAGATGGTAATATAAATAGTAAAGACCCTGCAGTTCAATTAAAAGCAATACAAAATAGTGTTGATGAATTATTACAAAACTATGCAGGTATACCTACTCTTAGAAGTAATGTAGAAATAGCTCAAGATATTCAAACTGCTATCAAAAATGGAAGTAGTTTATGAGAGCAATTAACTATATTAAATAAACAAATGCAGAGTAAGGATGAATATAAACTAATGTATAAGGCTACATATAACTGAAAGCAGACTTTAGGAACTATTAACTGAAAGTCAGCTGTAATAAGTTATGATGCTGCAGGTAATTATATATGATATGAATTATTAAATACTACTCCGAATTCAATAAACAATTCCAATAGGAACTTGCAGATTAAAAGCTTTGAAGATGTATGGGACATCTCAAACAATAGTTGGGACAGCTATGTGGCTAATTTGGAAAATGCTGTGCAACTTGGCTCTTGGGGATGACAATGTGGTGCATGAGCTAATGATATCTTAACAGGAGCATGAGCTGCTAAAATATTCTGAAATAGCTTGGCAGATAAGATAAAAGTATGTGATAATAAATTTGATGCAAATACAGGTTATGATTATAGCCAACTCAAGAAATGAGACTTTGTTGTATTAGATACAGGTGCTAAATTACAAGATTGAACTCCTGCAGGTCATGTATGAGTAATAAAAGGTATAGACTTAACTAACTGAACTATAACAGTATTTGATACAAATGGACAGGCAGGTAAAGAATGTTGGTGAGAGTCAACTTATAAATTAGATATTGTAAGGGGAACTTACGACCCAAGAACACATGGAACTTTAAGAAAAGTAGAAACTACAATATCACCAACATCTGAATGGCAAAATGCAATGAATTCTAACCCATGATATTCTACAGAAGATATATGAGTATATGATAAATATTTAAAGGGAACTGCACCATCAGAAAAATACATAGAGAATAAATGAGGATGGGATGTATTTAAAGCAGAGGTTAGAGCTTATCAAACAGCAAAGGCAAATAATAAAGTAACAGCTAACGATGCTCTTTATGCTCCTTATAACAACCCTATGGCTGATGCTTTTGAAACAGCATTAGCTAATGCCTCTACAGAGGGTAAATCTAAATCATTAAATGAAGCATTCAACTTTTATTCTCAAGCATATTCTATGTTGGATGATGGCTCTCTAAAAGAATTAACTGAAGATAGTAATTTACAGGAAATAATAAAAGATGCCTATAAGAATAGAAATAAGAATAAAGTTAAAAGTGATGTGTTTACATATATGTATAATAAAAGTTTAACAGATGACCAAAGGATGGCATTAAATCAATTAAAAAGATTATGTGAAATAAAATTGAGGAAAGAGTCTTGAGCTGCAATTAATGCAGAAGAACGAGAGAGTGCTTACGAATTCTTCTTCCCTGCTATCTGAGAAAGCTCTGAATATAGTATGAATAAGATATTAAACAATGTGAATTCTACAGTATGACAATGGTTTCTTAACTGAGGAGTTAGTAGGACAGATTTCATTCCATTAAGTGCTAATATGATAACTAAAAGTTCAACTGAAACTACTCCAACTCCTGCTCCACTAAATATAGACTACTTTACAGAATTTAGAGATCGAAATAACTCACGACCTACTTATACTGTATGAGAATACACTATAGAATGGGAGGACAATTAATAGAGTGATAAATTTTATATATTTAATATAAGAAAATATGGCATTTAATACATCACAATTCCAAACATGAGCTTTTAATGGCAACCAATTTGGTAATTTCATGAGTGGTGGTGTTACATCTCCTACGAATCAAAAAAGGCAAGAAGATGATACATATAACCCAAGATACCCATGATTCAACAAAGAAAATTATGAGAAATTAGAGAGAAAGGTATCAGAACTTTGATTAACATGAAGTAAGAAACAGGAAGTTATGGATGAGTTTTATAGGCAGATTCTACCTCAAGTAGAAAATGAAAAGAAGAGGTCACAAAGAAATGAAGTTATAAATCAAAAGAGTTATCAAGTATCACAAATAAAGGATGAATCAGAGAGAAAAATAGCCAAGCATAACCTCTCAGTAGAAGAATTAGCTCAAATGGTAAAGGAAAAAGAAAACCTTAGAGAAGATGCACCTGATGCTGCAGTATTTAATGCTTGGATAAGGTCAATTCCTAATTGAGATAAATTGTTAGCTGACTATATGAATAATGGTAACAGAGAGTTGCTCTATGCATGAGGTTTAGCACAGAAACTTGAAGCTCCTGAAACTCCTGAGCCAACAGTTTGATGAATGCAGAGCATAATTAATAAACAAAGTGAAACAAGTTCTGACACATTCCTTTGAAAAACTAACAATGTTCTTGATAAGTTTAATGTAATAGGGAATATCACAGAATGATTAGACAATCTTGTTCAGAAGATTCCTACATTTACTTATGAAAAGCAGGTGGAGAACTTGGCTAATAAGATTAATAATCTCTCAGAAGATGATATGCAAAATCTATACGATAGATATACAAGAATGATTAAGAACTGAAGTGATAAAAAACGAGCTAATGATGATAGAGGTTACTTAGAATTATTTTGGGATGCTGTAGTTAAATGAGATCAGGATGCTACAGATAGACTAAACACTCTCCAATTATACGATTATAGCCAAGTAGTAGAATGATGATGAGTTGAGAGAAATAAACGATGAAATCAGCTATGGGACAAAGTTTCAAATTGAGCATCATTAGAAGACATCAACCAAGCTATTGATGATAAATGAATGAATAAGGCAGTAAGTGGACTTGCAAAGGCTTCTGTATGGACAGCAGACAAAACCAAGAACTTACTTAACTTTGTGGGATGAGCATATGGAAGTCTTCAGAATTATGCTGAAGCTTTGGGTGCATGATTACAGAGCCTTGATGACATAAGAGATAAGAGATATGCTCCTACTGAGTGATTAGAAAATGATGCAGATGCATTTACTGCATTTGTAGCAGACCAAACTGCTAACTTTGGTGAATATATGACAGATGCTCCTGATACATTATTGGGTAAACCTGTAGACCCTAATGTTATTAAGTTCTTCTCTAATATTCCTTGAAGCTTCTTAAAAACACTATCAGCACAAGTAAGATGAAAAACAAACCCATTAGATACAAAGGTCTGACTTGTTAAGATGTTGTTTACAGAGGAATGACAGCAGGCAATATTCGATAGATATGGAACTCCTGAAGCATTTGCAAATTCAATAAATACTGACCCTGTATGAGTAGCAGATGACTTAATAGACATGGCAGATAAGTTTAATCTTGTATTAAACAAGGCTTCATGAGGTAATGTATCAAGACAAAATATATGAAGTTATGTCGATGCTCTCTCTAACGATATTGTTAATGGAGGAACTATATGGAAGAGTAGAGAAAGATGAGAAGATGGTGAATATCTTAAAGATGAAAATGGAAATTATGTAACGAAAGATATAAATATAGCATGAATTAATCAATGACTAACAAATGTATCTAATTGGTTAGATAATAAGTGATGGAGGAAAACATGATGATTAGTAGATATTGCAAGAGATACATCGTTAAACCCATGAAGACTTACACAGGATGTTGTAGATGAAACTAAGATGGTAGTTGAAGATGTATCTAAGATACCTGCAGATATTCAAGCTTGGGCAAGAGAAAGAGCAGACAAAAAGATACAGAATATAAATAGAATGAATAAGACAAAACAAGAAAAATTTGTAGAGATGTCATGAGGAGAAGACCAATGAACATTCCAAAATAAGAGAAATCTAAAGACTACTCAAGATATGGCTGACCATTTAACAGAGAATCTTAAACAAGTTGATGATGCTATGGACACAATAGAGTGAAGATTTACATCTCCTCAATTAGATGTGGTAATGGAAGATGTGTTGAAATATGCTACTGATACAGAAGACCCTAATCTATCAAGGATGCAAGAGTTATCAAGAAAGAATGCAGAAGGATGACTTGAGATGAAAGAAATTAACGAGGTTAAGAGATATTATGAGAGAACTAACATCTTTGACTATCTTAAAGAGTGAAAAAGTAAGAAAGCAAGGAAATCTACTAATAGAGATTCTGCTTTGAGAGAATGGCAATATGAGATAGCAGAAAAATCATGATTAGATAATCTAAAAGACTTAAATCAAGAAACTCGCCTAACTAAATTCTTACTTGATAATGCAACAGATTGGCAGAATGGAGTTAAAGGAAATAATGATATTACATTAACAGATTGGATCGTTGCTTCATGATGATGATTAGATGCAAGTTGAATAGCAGCATTGGTTGGAAAGAAGGTATATCAATCTAACCGATTTCAAGAGAAGTTAGTAGATGTTTATAACCTCATCTGAAACAGACAATACGAAGCATGACCTACTGTAGATATAGAGAAAATCAAACAAAAGAATAAGGAGAGAGCAGAATTAGCTGCATTAGATAAGATTGCTTTAGCAGAAGAATTAGCAAAAGTCGAGACAAAGAAACAGTTTGATGAATGGTTGCAAAAGGCTGAATATATGGCTTGACCTGCACTCCCTCAATATGATACACAGAATTATAACACAATCATGTGAAGTGATAGAAACCCAATAACAGTTACTCCATGATGACAGAGTGTAAGACAATGACAAATAGCTGAATTATAAAAAGTCTTGCAAGGTAAAAAATATTCAATATAATAAGGAGGTAATAAATTTATCTCCTTTTTATAAAAATGGGTATCATCTGAGCTATCATTCTGTGAATTGTGGTCGCTGCGATTATTAATATTAGTGAAGAGAACAGAAATGCTTATAAAAAAAAGAAAAAGCCTGAGTAAAATCAGACTTTTTTCTTTCTTGGTGGAGAGTTGTTCCACTCTGTTTGGTGGGTATAGCTTATTTAATTTTCAGCAACGAAACTAACTGCTATTTCTCTACAAATATTTCTTTAATTGCTCCTCTGCATCTTTAATTTTACCTCTTAGCTTATCTGCTGTGTAGTGTAAGATTCATTGGAAGTTGGTATCGTTAACCATATGCCATAAAGTTCCTAAATGTTCTATCAATGTATTACATTCTGCAATAATAGCATTCAGCCTTTTTACTTCTTCTAATGCATCTTCTGCTACTTTAGTAATAATATACCCTTTATCATAGAAACAAGATAGATCACTAAAAGGATGAGCTACATCATAGATGTTATAGCTGATAGATTTATAGTAATTATCTTTAATTCTCTGTGGGTTATCATTTATGCTCCATATTGCATTAACTGCATGACCATAAGTTGGGCTTCCAAAGGATGTATTCTCTAAAACTCCATCTCTTTTGTCTTTATTGTAGTTTGCATTCCCCTGATATCATGTGCATATTGTATATCTCTTATCTAAAATTCACTTAACCAAGTCATCATTCTTTAAATCAATAGAATAATATGCAGCTTTTCAGTATTCTTTGGCAAATTCAGATTCATTCCATTCTTTTACAATATGGTCAACTCAGAAAGCTACATACCAACCACTATTTTTTACTCTTCCTTTTAAATAACTATCATCATCTCGTTTTTTTATGGTTTTTTGTGGAACTTCAACATTAAACAAGTCTGAAATAGCTCCAATAGGAGAAAATAATGTGCAAGACTTTGTGCTTCGGTCTTCTGCTCATTGATTATACTGATAAATAATCTCATCTTGTTGATAAAGTGTAGGTAGAGCATCTAATAATCACTCTGTAAGGATGAAATCAGTAGGTTTCTCTCCTAAACCAATACATCCATTCTCAATATCTGCCATTATTTTTGATTAGATGGTAAAAACTTTCTTAAAAAGTCTGAATTATCTACTTTATTTTCATCGAAATACTTTCTACTATAGAATTCTGACTTCTTTCATGTGTTATATGCTGATACAGGTCTTAAATAACCCATAACTCTTGTATAAACCTCACAAGGTGTTCTTTTACTTTGGTCTGTTGTCATTCTTTTTCTGATAATAAGGGTTAAATTTACATAATACTTGGAATAAACACTCTCTACAGCTCTTCATCCATGCTATTCCTTTATCACATTTGTCTTTTTCACTCGATTCTTCAAATTTTTCCATCTTTTTTGTTAAAGTTTAATAAATTCCATGTTAATTCTACTCTCTCACTTCTCGTTTTTATCTATCTCTATCACCCATCATCCTATCACATTCCCTAAATTGAATCTCTTGGCTAATAAGTTCTCCTTTAAGAATGCTCAAGGCATGAAACCATGTATTCACCTATGTAAGTCATAGAAAGCAGTATGATAATGTCATAAGGCGAATATATCAGGCTGATTCTCTACAGGTAATGAGTCTAAATACTTCTTCATCTTGTAGTCTTTTGCATATGATAGGCTACCACCACCATGATGTAGGTTTATATCTATTCAATTAAGTCTTAACCTTGCATCATAAAAACCTAAGTTAATCAAATCTTGCCTTACTGTCTCAATAGCTTTGCATATGTTTATTCAGTTTTGTTTAAGGTATTTCTCATCATGATTTCATCCTATAAAGTAGGTAGGCAATCATACATTTGGGTAGTTATCTTTAACATCTTTAAGCTGCTCTTCAAATCAGACTCTATCTTGTTCAAACTGCTGTCATTGATATACATCATTACCATCCACTATGTCTCCTGCATGAACAAAGCATTCCACTCACCTATCTTTAGCTATGTCATAGAATTCTCACAGCTCATCTTTAGCACATTGCTTAGCTCCAAAGTGAGTATCTGAAACGAGTCAGAACTTTAGATGTCATGGCTCTCATATTGTCTTATCTATCTCCTTCTTTGTATTCATAGCTACATAGTTCAGTAGCTCTTGAATGTCTTTAGGAGAATAGTGTTCTAAAAGGCTGAGCTTCTTCGCTTCTTCCTTTGAGAGTTTAGGGGGCTTTTCTCCCTGTTGCAGTTTTTTTGTTAGCCACATCTGCTCTTCTTTTCAAGATAAAACACCTTCTGCTTCTGCTGATGTTTTCTCTTGCATCTCTCTGTATTTCCTAACAGTTTTCCTGTTAATTCAGAGTTCCTTTCAGATTTCTGTGTTGTTTTTGTCTTTGGGGTAGCTTTGTATTCTACCTATCATCTCTTCATTTAGTTTTCACATCCATTCATATCAGTAAAAGCTAAAAGATTTTTGTTTATTTTATTACTCTTGGATCATACCACTCGTATGGATCAAAGATGTCTTTAGATGTCAGAGTATCTATTAACCATTGCTTAACATCTTCCCTTAATGCTTTAGAAGAAATATCTACAGTAGTTAATAGTTGCTCTGCTATCATTTTATTTTCAAAGAGAGTATGTATTGCTCTATGCTGCACATCTCTTATCAACTCTATGTTTCTCGCTATGTTGGCTCATCATTGACTTTGTGGAAGGAGGTGGTGCTTACTCATTGGTATCTCTTTTCTTTCATTGTTCTTTCACATCCCTATATTTGTCTCTATAAGATAAAAGCTTCCATCTCATTTTAATATTCCTCCACAATTTAACTAAATCTTGGCATCTATAATATAATCGGTCTATCATGCATTCAGAGTAAATAAAAAGCTGATTAAAATTATCAGTAGCAATACCAATATTCTAATCAGATTTTTTACCATCTTTTATTTTCATTAAGGTTAAAGCAGATGTAGCATCTTCTCTATGATAGAATGTTCTTGCAAAGTCTTTCCTTAATACTCGCTTTCCATCTCAGCCTAAAAACCATAAAGAGATTCTACCATCCTTCTCTAATTTTTTGTATATTCAGAAACCTAAATCTGTCTTAAATATTTTGTATTCTCGCATTGGTTTATTCTGTTATGGAATAAACTATTTTTTAAGTTGATATTTAATTCGCTCTATATCTGTCTGAATCTGAGATAATGTTGCTTGTATCTTTACCATGTCAGTTTCTGCTTGCACCTTCTCTAATTGAGCTATTCTACTATTCAATGTTCCCCACACTCCCCCTAATCAGAATATAAACACTATGAATCAGATTCGT
>JAGCBE010000359.1 GCA_017652345.1 Methanobrevibacter sp. | reverse complement strand
CTTATATTCAGGCACTTTGCCGTCAAAGAACTTTTTAGTGAAAGTAATGGTTCTGTGTAGGAAGTTACCGATTACATCTGCCAATTCATCGTTGACTCTTCTTTGGAACTCGTCCCAGGAGAAGTCAGTGTCCTTATTCAAAGGAGCGTTGATTGTAAGGTAATATCTTAATAAATCTGAATCAAAGTCCTTTACGAAGTCTGCCACCCAAACAACCCAGTTCTTACTGGTGGACATCTTTCTTCCTTCAAGTGAAAGGAACTCACCTGCAAAGATGTCATCAGGCAATTTGCAGTCACGTCCAAGCAACATTGCAGGCCAGAACAATGAGTGATGGTAAATGATATCCTTACCTATGAAATGAACAACGTGTCCGTTCCAATAGTCTTCCCATGGAATGCCGGTTCTTCTAGACCAAGCTGCAGCAGAGGACATGTAACCTATGAATGCTTCTCCCCATACATAAATAACCTTACCTTCAGCACCTTCCAAAGGAACTGGAATACCCCATTTCATGTCACGAGTCATGATCCAGTCCTGAAGACCTTCCTTCAACCAGTTTTGAGCATAGTTTCTTACATTTGGAGGCAAGTATGGGTTTGTGCTTATGTATTCTTCAAGAGGTTTTTGGAAATGACTTAATTTAAAGAAGTACTGTATACTGTCACGAATGACTGGAGTGTTTCCGCAAGTCAAGCATTTAGGTTCAACGAGTTCAATAGGGTCCAATGCCCTTCCACAAACTTCACAATGGTCTCCTCTTGCTTCTGCACCGCAGACAGGACAGATTCCTTCAACATACCTGTCAGGCAAGAACTTTTCACAGTTTTCACAATAAAGCTGTTGGATTGTTTCCTCATAAATCAAGCCCTTGTCATAAAGGTACTTGAAGAAGTTCTGTGAGATTTGATAGTGTATCTCATCAGTTGTCCTTGCAAAGTTATCAAAGGAAATGTCACAGCTATTGATGTCTTCTACAATCATGTCATGGTATCTTTTTGCAACTTCTATAGGCTCTTTGCCTTCTGCATCAGCCTTTACTGCAATTGGTGTACCATGTTCGTCAGTTGCACATACCATCAATACTTCATTTCCAGCCATACGGTTGTATCTTGCATAGATATCCGCTGGAATGTAAGTGGATCTCAAATGCCCTAAATGACATGGTCCATTTGCATATGGAAGTGCACATGAAATAAATATTTTAGTCAATTAAATCCTCTCCAATAAGTCTTATAGTATTTCTAATAATTTTAATTAATTTTTTAAATGCTTATATAAAATTGAAATTTAAATCTTTAAATGAATATAATAAAAGATTTATCATTATATTATATATTTACAGTAATATAAATAAGTAGTGATTTTCAAGGAAAATAAAGCAAAAATAAAAATTAAATATTGCAAAAAATGTTAAAAAATCATTGGAAAAAACTATGGTTTTTAAAAAAAATAACTAAGAAACTTAATAAAAAAAGAATTTTTTAAATCAAGACAAAAATAAAAATTAAACATTG
>JAGCBE010000358.1 GCA_017652345.1 Methanobrevibacter sp. | reverse complement strand
CTTAGGAAGAGTTGTTGATTATGTAATCCTTGTAGCTACTGACTGGACAATCATTCCCCTTGAAAACATCATTGCAGACCTTCAAAAGGAAAATGTAAACATCATTGCTGCTGTAAAGAATGCAGATGACGCTAAAGTGGCTATGGAAACATTGGAAGTGGGCACTGATGGTGTAATTTTCGAGCCAAATGACTTTGCTCAGATAAAGGATATTGCAAATCTCATTGATGAGCTTTCAACAGAAAGCTATGCCTTAAAGGACTTGACAATAACCAATGTAGAGCCTGTAGGTTCAGGAGATAGAGTCTGCATTGATACAACAACCATGATGAAACCTGGAGAAGGAATGCTAATCGGTTCCTACTCTAAAGCAATGTTCTTCATTCACAGCGAAAGCCTGGAAAGCGAATATGTGGCATCAAGACCATTTAGAGTAAATGCAGGTCCTGTTCAAGCTTATGTAATGGTTCCTGGAAACAAGACAAGATACTTAAGCGAGCTTGAAACCGGTGATGAGGTATTGATTGTTGATGGTGATGGAAAGACCAAAAAGTCTATCGTAGGCAGATCCAAGATTGAAAAAAGGCCTCTTCTTTTGATTGAAGCGGAATATGAAGATATGAAAATAAGATCATTGGTTCAAAATGCAGAAACCATAAGATTAGTCGATGAGAATGGTGAACCTATTTCCGTTTCAGTTCTAGAGCCAGGAATGAAAGTCAAAGGATTTATTGACGATAGCGCAAGACATTTTGGTATGGCTATTGATGAACAAATCATTGAGCAATAACTTTTTTAGATTGTTAAGGGCAATTGCTCTTAACTGACTTCTTTTTTTAACTTTTTTTTAAAAATTTTATCATAAATTCATCTTTTTTTAATTAATATATTCAAAATTAGTTAAACATTATAACAATATTAAAGCAATATTATGGTAAAATAAGAATTTTTAAGTCGTTATATTAAAAATAAACTATAAATAAAAGGAATTACATATTTTTATACCTAAATGTAAACTCTTTAAGTCCAGGAGGTGATATTATGCCTTTTTGCTTTATTGCCATGAATTGGATTCAAGATTTTTTGAAGAAAATTCCCTCTGGCAAGTCTATAAAAATGGGGGTTCATTATGTCTATCCAATCAAAGATTTGGTTGGCACTGGTCATGTATCTCATTTATTTGTGGTGCATGGCCTTTATCATCATAATGATTGTATACAAATTGTTATGAGGTCATAATGCCCCTTAAATTGTAGGAAAAAACATTATTGCAAGATTTTGTTTTTTAACAACCCCCCATAGTTGTTCTTGAGTTTCCTTTGGCTTGCAAAGCTCACATCCTACAATTTAAAAACCCATTAAAAAAATTTAAATATCATTTAATTCATATTCATTAGTAGAGTTTAAAAGTTTATTCATTAAACTTTTTGACCCAACATTTTTATAGGCTTACAATATCTATTTGGGGTATTGCAGGATTTTTTCCTGCAATATAGATATTGGAAATGATTTGAATCTTAATCCATTAGGATTAGATTCATAAATCATTTTTTAAAAAAATAAAAAAATATAATTATTGCTCTTTTTTTAACATTTTAACGAAGATAATGGACTTTTTCCTTATCAATGTCATCAAGGGTGTATGCTTCCATATGCCCATCTTCAATTCCTAAAGCCAATATTCCAACTATTCTAAAGTAGTCATCAATTCCTAAAATGTCACGTACAATGTCTTCAGATGATTTTCCCAATTTGGATTTTCTTAAATGGATCTGAATCCAACAGCTTCCAACATCCTGTTCTGCAGCCATTAGATGCATGAATGCCAAAGCTATTGAAGAGTCTTCAATCCATGTATCAGAGACCTTGCTGTTTGCAATGACAGCTATTGCCTTGTTTGCATTCTTTACAAATGAGGCTCCAAATGCTTTTGATTTGCTGATTTTCTTTAATGTTTCCTTGTTGTCAATAACTAAAAAATTGCATGGCTTTAGGTTTCTGCTTGTTGGAGCAAGGAGTCCTGCCTGCAATATCTTGTTTAGCTTTTCTGTTGGAATCTCTTCATCTGTGTATTTTCTAACACTTCTTCTTTTAAGCATTACATCCAATAAATCCATTTTATCATCCTTGAAATTAGTTGATTGTTTATTTCTTAGATTGATTTTTATATTTTATGATATTAAACTTTTTATAAAATAGAAATACCTATTAATTAAGATAAATAAACTATATCATATAAATTTAAAAATTAATCATTTAAATTAAACTTATAGGAATTATTATCATGAATAGTGAAGAATTGTTTAAAATAAGTAAAAACATCACTCCTGGAGGAGTTAACTCTCCAGTACGTGCTTTTGAACCATATCCATTCTTTGTAAAGGAAGCGAAAGGTTCTCACATCAAGGACATTGACGGCAATGACTATGTTGACCATTGTTTGGCTTATGGTCCTATATTGCTTGGTCATAGCGATGATGATGTAATGAATGACGTTTATGCTCAGATGCAAAAGGGAACCGCTTATGGCGCTCCTACTGAAAATGAAGTCAAGTTGGCACAGGAAATAATCGATAGGGTTCCTTGCGCTGAAATGGTTCGTTTTGTAAACTCTGGTACAGAGGCTACAATGGCTGCAATCCGCCTTGCAAGAGGATTTACCGGAAAGGACAAGATAGTCAAGTTTGAAGGATCATACCATGGAGCTCATGACTATGTGCTTGTAAAATCCGGTTCAGGTGCAGCATGTCTTCCTGATTCTTTAGGAATTCCTGTTGAAACAACCCAAAACACCCTTTCCGTACCATTCAATGATGTTGAAGCATTAACAAAATTGATTGATGATGAAGGAGAAAACATTGCTTGCATTATCGTAGAGCCTGTTATGGGAAATATCGGTTGTGTAGAGCCAACTGTAAAGTACTTGAAATTCCTAAGGGAAATCACTGAAGAAAACGGCATTGTATTGATCTTTGATGAAGTTATCACAGGATTCAGAGTCTACCGTGGAGGAGCTCAAGAGTATTATGGTGTAAAGCCTGATTTGGTAACCTTTGCAAAGATATTAGGTGGAGGATTCCCATTTGGTGCTTATG
>JAGCBE010000357.1 GCA_017652345.1 Methanobrevibacter sp. | reverse complement strand
TAATATTTGTAATAGCATTCTGTGCGTGGGCGTATTTATTTTATTCTACAAAATAGAAATGAAGAAGCTTTGGGATTGGCGAGTAGTTAATTGATTGTTCGCTACGTGTGTAGTCACGACGTTATTCTTTGTGTGGCTATTTATTAATCTTTATATGGTAAGTTAATAGCAATGGAAGAAAAAACTGACATTCAAAAACTAAAAGACCTATTTGTTGAGTATCATTGAGAATGAGTATATGGAATAATAGAACCAGAACATTGAATATATTTAAGAGAAGCTATGAAAGCCAGAGCGCCATATATAATCTCTAGGAAATATTGATTTATTAGATGGCTAATAAAAAAACGCAAGATAGACCGAGATAAGTTTGACGAAAAACGAGATGAATGTAATAAAGATTTACGAATTGCGTGAGTAGATGATTATGAATTGTTGTTGATGTTATTAGCTATTCAAACAGAGCCTATAGACTTTTTATCTTCTATATTAATGTAAAGATGAATAATAACTTTATACCTATGGGATTTTGATTATGTAAATGTAGAGATTGTAGAAGGATATGGAAGGATAACTTAGGCAGATGGAACAAGCACCATAAGCATAAAGAAAGGGCCGAAAAATATAGACTTATAATAAAAAGAATAAGGAGAAGGAAGCACGATGAAGAGTTAGAAAGAAGAACATTCAATGTTTGAAGTTATACAGATTAGATTTTATTTTATAATATAATTATGATGGTGCTTGCATATATCATCTGAACAATAGGATTTATCATAGCAGTTTCTATGGCTGTGGAGATATTATATATGTTCTACTTAACAATAAAAGAAAAGAAGTTAGATATTAAGGAAAGAGAAGAAGAAAAGAAAAAAGGAGAAGGCTCAGCAGAACAAAAGGAAAGCTGTATATGATTTACATATTCTCCAGACGAGGAGGAAGAATAGGTTTTATTTATTAATTACATAACTATGGCAGAGCTTAAGAAAATTTATCATTGAGAAACTACAGAAGAACACTGGCCAATAGATATAGAGAATGCTTGACCAGAGATATGGTGAGTTGAAGACCGAAACCGATATGATGGTATAGCTTACTATGAAAATATCAACACTAAACAGAGGTATTCAAGGGCTGGGTATCCGATAGAGAATGATGAGATGTGTAGGTATTGATACATATGTAAGGTAGAAAAAGTAATTGATGGGCCTTGAACATTTGAATACCATTGGAAAATTTTATCTCGTAGACCAGATTGAGATGACTAGCCTACAGAGATGTAAGAGCTGGCACGAGCTGGAAAACAATAGTTATTATTGGTGGCAGTTCTGTGTGTATTATAGGGGGACTTGGCGATGGGATATGTATTTTAATGATAGACCAAAGCAGTTTAGAAAACGAAAAACTTTAGATAATTACATATAATATAATGGAAATGTTTTGGAAAATAGTCCTTTGATGCTTTATATGATGAGTTATCACTATGGTAACCACAGTATTAGTATCTTATTTATATGATAAAATAAAATGAAATGGCAAATGAAACACCTCTTGACAACATTGACAGTGAAAAACCTATAGTAACTGAGGAACAAATCCTTAGCGAACTAAAGGATATAGCCTATTGAGCACCAGATAAACTACACTTTATAATCAAAGCACGCAGTAATATAGTTGAGGTGCTAGTATGAGAGAGCTTAGCATACAAAATTAATCTTAATATGTATAAGAAATTGATAGCTGAATGTATGGAAGATGAAATTGATTATCCGTTTAAAAATTTGTAGTTTTATATTGTTACCTATGGAGAGATGGAAATAAATTTGGGTATAATGACAAAAGACCAACTGAAAAAGTTTATTGTGGAGTTAGACAAAGAAAATAAAGAACTAGAAAATGAACTAGAATATGTAAGAACAATAAAAGATAGTGCTGAGGAAACTCTTAAAGAAGTTAGAGAAGAAAATAAAAAGCTGGAAGATAAAGCAAAAGATTTAGTAGAGAGAAACATTGAGTTAGACAAAAAATATATGTTAGTATTAACAGAGAATAAAAAGTTGAAAGAGAAAATGGAGAGATTAGAGTTTGATGTAGATGCTTGGCACCAGTTAAAGTTATTATTGGAATGAGAAATAGAAAAGCTGAAAGGAGAGAATGATGCATTGCTCAGGGAAAAGGCTACGCTAAGAGAATACTGTGATGAATTAGATAGCGAATGTGATGACTTAGTTGTTACAAAGGAGCTACTTGAATGACAGCTTAGAGAGTTAACAAAAGAGCGTGAAAAGTTGAAAGAAACAATAAAAGACCACCAATTTTATGAGGAGAAATTAGAACATAGAATTATAGAGTTTGAGGAATTATTACATTGAGAGTAGCCAGGCTTTTATATTATAACCCATAGAAAACACAATGCCAGGAAGAGAACAGTTAGTACATCTAGTCTGAAGAAATAGGGCTAGACAGTTTGCTACTACCAGCGAAGTGCCTATCGCTAAATGTAGGCAATGCTTATTTAAAAACCTATGCCTTGAGAATGAGCCAAATCCAGTGATACGTAGGTTGGTATTGGATGAGGCCATAAATCAATCTGACGTTGATAGATATGAGGCAATGAGGGACTGTGGCTTTTAGCAACCATTTTATATTATTATTTATACACCTATGAAAAACCCAAAAGAAACTAAACTACCTGTTGAAGAAAGGGTAGATGAACTTGTCCTTGATGTGGATGAGATGGACGCATTTATATGACTTGTGGATGATAGAGTTGATTGTGCATTTGATAGAATAATTGACTTAGAAGACCACATGGATAGATGCGAACTGCATATTGATTGAGCATTTGACGATGCTAATGATGCTTTATGCGTTGCATATGAAGCAGAAACAAAACTAAACAAAAATTTGCCTTGGCTATGGATAGCTGTTGGATTAGAGGCAATTGTTATAGTTTTACAACTGTTTAATATAATCTAATGATAGACGATAAAAGAATTAACCCACCTTATTACAAGTGGTTAAAAGATATAGTCTGAATTGAAACTATTGATATAACTAGACATATGTGATTTAATTTGTGAAATGCACTAAAGTACATTCTAAGGTCTTGAAGAAAAGCCGAACAGGGGTTGAGCGACATAGAAAAGGAAATAGAAGATTTGACAAAGGCAATCCGATATATCAATGATTATATCAATAGCATTCTCATTCCTATGAGAGACAAGACTTTGGAGCCCCCAGCCAGCTAAGCGAAGAAGGGAGGAGTAGTGTAGTCGGCACCATAGTATCTACGTTAGGTAGAGTGTGGGAAGGTT
>JAGCBE010000356.1 GCA_017652345.1 Methanobrevibacter sp. | reverse complement strand
TATATATATGTAGTGGTATTAGACTATACCCCTACTATTAACAGCTCGATTTCTTCGACTAGAAATCTCGCAAAATATTTTAATTTTTTTTCCTATTGACTACCATATATATATAGTGTATTATAATATTGTAAAGATAAGGAGAACCAATAGATATGTCAACAAAGTTGTTAACAGAAATGAAAAAAAGATTAGTTGAGGTAGATAAGGAGTTAGAATGGCTAGAATTATATGGAAGAAGCCATTACAACGAAGAATGGGTAGATAGCCATATTCAATACTATGAAGGAAGAAGAGAAGAGATCTGTTTTGTTATAAACAGTTTAGAATAGGAGATTATTATGGAAAAAAAATTATTAGAAGAAGCAACAAAATTATTGCAAACTATGAGAGCTGAAATAGAAACAAAATTATTAAATGAAATCGACCCAGATAGTACAATACCTACAAATAAATGGTTTGCACTTAAGGGGGAAAGTATTGGACTAAGTGAAGCAATATCAATTTTATTGCAAGCACAAATAGAGGAGATTAAGGAATGACACCAACAAAGGCATTAAATATCCTCTTTGAAGAGGCAAATACAGAAGATAGTAAATATACTCAAGACCAAAAAAATAAAGCCTATGAGTGCCTAAAAGACATTATTGATATGCACTACTATCTTATAGAAAGCAATGAGCATCTATTAAAGGCTTATAAAACGCATTTACAGATCATAAATAATAATATTCTAGGAGATAAAAATGAGAATTAAGGCTTGTTTAACATCAAATAATCAATTATGGAAGACACCTAAAAATATCTATCAATCTTTTATGGATAGAGGCTTCTTTGACCCTTGTCCTGGTAATTCAAATTTTGATGGATTAAAAATTGAATGGAGTGACAAGAACTTTGTTAATCCACCTTATAATGCTATTGATGAATGGATTGATAAAGCATTAGAAGAGGTAGAAAAAGGAAAACACATTGTATTGCTTATTCCAGCTAGAACAGATACAAGATGGTTTAGAAAACTGTATGAAGCAAATGGACATTTTAGGTTTATTCAGGGGAGATTACATTTTAATGAAAGTAATTCTGCTCCATTCCCATCAATGTTTGTATTATTAGATAAAAAAAATTACTATCCTACTATGATGTTATTAACTAAAGAAGATATGGAGATAATGTATGGAACAAAGAAAACCAATTAAATGCCCTTTTTGTGGAGCTGTACTAAACACAAAGAGGAAGAATTGTAGAAAAAGTACACTTCAAAATGATAGATATTTCACAAAATGTAATGAATGCAAAACAGATGTATTAATTGGTGTGGAAGACCTGGAATTTGACACTGTAGAATAGGAGAAAAGATATGGATAAAAAGTATAAAGATTTACATATTCTAAATCAAAATGATGAGGAAATTTTTACTCAAAGAGCTGTAACATCTATAATTATTAAAAATTCAACAATAGAAGTAGATAACGATGATTTATTAGATTTGAATTCGCATAAATATATCGTAATAAGCTGTCAAAAGGGAATGAAGATTGTTATTGATTAGGAGAGAATATGAGTAAGATATTTCATTGTTTATTTGAGCAAAGTGGCACATTCAAAAACGAATTTAAGAAACTCGGTTATACAGCTTATGATTATGACATCTTAAATGACTTTGGGGAAACAGATTATGTTATTGATCTGTATGAACAAATTATTAGAGCATATGAACATAAATCAAGCCTATTTGATGGTATTAAGAAAGAAGATACAATATTAGCATTCTTCCCTTGTATTAGATTTGAAAACCAAATTATTTTATATTTTAAAGGAACTAATCACGCACAAGCAAAATGGGATGTTAAACAAAAGTTAGAATATGATTTAAAGCTACACAAAGAACTTAATCAAAACTATGAATTAATTACAAAACTAGCATTAATTTGTATAGAGAGAGAGATTGCTCTTATCATCGAAAACCCATACAGTACGCAACATTATTTGACAAGATATTGGGGAATAGAACCAAGCATTATCGATGAAGATAGAACAGCTATGGGAGATTATTTTAAAAAACCTACTCAATATTGGTTTATCAATTGTAAGCCTAAATACAATTTTATTTTTGAGGGGGTAGATATTAAAAAGGTGAAAAGAGTTGCACTAACAAGTGACAAAGTAGAACGAAGTATGATTAGCAAAGACTATGCAAACAGATTTATAAGGGAGTACATAATTGATGAATAAGAAAATTAAAGATTTGACACAAAATGAAATGGCTCATATATGCAGTAACCATTTTAGTTCCATAAGTAGAATGTTACATAGAAAATGCTCCACTTGTCCTTTATTTAATATTTGTGATAGAAAATTGACAAATAAAGAACTAAATACAAAAGTAGATTTAGAGATAGGAAAATATACAGTACGTTTATGAAAAGAAAAGATTTAACCAGGAAATGGCTTAATTCGGTAGGAATAAGCCTAGATACAGAAGTATGGATTGAAGACCATTTTGTAAGTGGTAGAGTAAGCAAAAAATCTAAAAGAGGTGTTGTTATATTAAAACCAATTCCTCAAAAAGGGAAATATGATTTGGAACATTACTATTATTGTTTCACTTACAAAAAGGTTAGATACAAAATTAGCTGTGCTAGAGTAATATACGCATTAAAGTTTGGAACTTGTCCAGCTAATAAAGTAGTCACTCACGATGATAATGGAGATTTGGTTCTTATGACACAAAAAGAACTTTATCATAAAAAGGTTTGGGAAAGGAGATAAATATGTTAGAAGACAAAAACCAACCAATTGAAGAAGCCAACCCAGAAGAATTAGAAGACTTCTTTGAGGAAACGGAAGAACCTCAATTCGATGTAACTGTTGATGAGATTGACCCAAATAAAACTATTTTGGTTAATTGTAAGCCAGTTTACAACTTTCAAAGTGTAGAGTTTTCAATGGAGATTAGCCCAAATAATCCAGATCACCTTGCAGCTTTAGAAAGTATTTATAATTCAATGTTACAAATCTTAATTAGAGTGAGTGTAGACCAACCTAATCAAGGTAACAAAAAGCCAAGTGAACCATTGGCAACCGACAAGCAAAAAGACTTAATGGATAAATGTAACATTAAGTACAAAGCTGATTGCACAGTTAAAGAAGCACAAGCATTAATCGACAAATATTTTGGAAAGTAGGTAATTATGAAGTTAACGGAATTTGAACATATTAAATATAAAGTAGAGGTAAATAAGAAACAAATACCAATAGTTGAAATTCCTTACTCTAATTATCAAGTGTGGAATGACCTTTATGCCTATGCTAAAAAGCATTTTGTAAAGGTAGACCCACTTCCTAGTGGTGCATTCCCAAATGGTGCTTATAAAGGCTATTTTAGATATATGATTTATCACGTTAACCAATCACACGAACTTGTTATTTGTTGTAGTCACGGATGTTATAGATTTATTATCCAACCTAGTAAGCAAGTAACAAACACAGTTAGTGGTAGGCAAAGTGTATTAGAACTTTACAAAGTTATGGATGAGTATGGTATAGACTTCGGCAAATATGCTTGTAGTGATGGAAAGAAAGTCAAAGAAACAATTGTTAAACCTCATATCCAATTAATGAAACAAGATCTGTTAAGAAAGAGGATACACCATTGTTATCATTTAGACTTAAATTCCTCTTATGCTAGTAGAGTTGCCGAGGCTTACCCAGAACTTAAGCCAATCTTGGAAGAATTATACGCAAAACGTAAAGAAGATAATAACCACTTTAAACACGTTCTTACTAATTCAATTGGATGCTTTCAAAGTCAATATTGTCCATCTTGGGAAGAACGTAGAAAAGTTAAGCCTTATGCGTTTGCTAACTTATCTAAAATAGCTGTAAATGGCACTAGAGAAAAAGTCGATTATTACTGTAAAAAACTTGTTGAAGCTGGTATGATACCTTTACTATCAAACATCGATGGAATATGGTATTATTCTAGTAAGGGTGCTTACCACGATGAAACCGAGGGAACATCCTTATGTCAATATAAAAATGACCATTGCGATTGCGACTTGTTAATAGCAAGTGTAGGCTCGTATCAATATATAGAAGATGGAAAATGTCATACTTGTATGAGAGGTTCTTCAGCTTTAGACCAGGTAAAGAATAGAGAAGACTGGGAATTTGGTGACATTCTCAATGCTAACGGAAAACTTAATTACTCATTCGATGAGGAGAAAGGAATAGTAGAAAATTATGCGTAAAAGAAGTAGAAAAGTACATCATTATCGCAGTAAAGAAAGATATATCTATTATCGTAATCTCAAAGAATATAACAGATACAAAAAACTTTATGAGAAGAAAACTAAAAAGTTGCACGAAATAGGTGTTACACCTTATAACGAAAGTAAAAGATTAGGTATGTTAACTATGCAAAATTACTTATCTAACAAAGACTTTTATAAGGAAAATGGAATTAAAGACAACATAATGAGAAAAATTATTAATTCTCAATTGTACCAATTTAGTCACGAAACAGCTATGACACTTAAAAAGGCAATTAGTGAAGATAAAAGTTTAAGTCAAGATCTGGGAGATTTATCCGTTTATAGCATTAGAGCAAGTTTTGAATTTAATTTAGATAAGATTAGACCTACTTTAAAAGAATATTGGAAAGCATTAAAAGAAAGAAACGCAGCACTTCCAGAAAAAGACCAAAAGACTTTTAAAGAGTTAGAGGATGAAATGGAAATGGATTGGTTTGGGTATACACAATGAGTAAGAAGAAATTAAGTCCAGCTCAACAACAAATTAAAGAAGCTGAACACACGCAACAAATTCAAAATGAATGGTGGAGCATTAGACATATCTTATCCTATTGGTATATGATGATGTATATTCTTCTCGGTGCTAGAGAGAGAGGTAAGTCTTATGCTGTTACCGAGTACTTTGTTAAACAATACAAGAAAAAAGGTATACCATTCTATTGGTTAAGATTAACGGAAAAGCAAACATTAAAACTTAAGCAAAATAGAGCTGAAAAATTAGTAGATGCCGACATTAGAAGAAAATATAACCTTGACTTAATTGTCGAGGGAGATAACGTATACGATGTAACTAGGGAAAAATGTGTAGTTACTCATAAAGATGGAAGTAAGACAACGGAAACAAAGATAGTAGAAAAGAGGCTTTTTGCTCACGTTTACGCAGTTTCTACATTCTATAATGATAAAGGCTCAATCTTCGATAAAGACTTCTTAAATGACACAAATATGCAATACTTAATTGCTTGTGATGAATTTGAGAAAGAAAAAGGAGAACGCAACACCTTTGATTTATTATATTGTCTTGTTAACCAACTAGAAAACCTTATTAGAAGTACTAAAGATAGAGTTAAAATCTTCTTCATTGGTAACACTTTAGAGGAATGTAGTGAGTTATTATGTGCATTAGACTTTATCCCAGAACGTAACGGAATATTCCAGCTAGTAAGAAACAAGAAGAAGTTAATCGAGTATCTTACGGAATTAAAACATTGTCGCACAGATCAAGAGAAGCAACTTGTTAATAAAAAGTACTACAATTACGATTGGGGTAAGAGAACAGTTATAGAAAACATCCAAAATAGTGAAGCATATAACATTAGAAGAAAAGGTACTATTGCCGACATCTTAATGCCTAAAGCCTCAACATTTACTAATAAAATAGATACGGATGATGCGTTATTATTCAAAGGTGCATTAACATCTCCATCTTACATAGTAAAATTCACTAAAGACCCAAATGATTGGTTTACTGTTTGGAATAAAAATGTAATTACCAAGTGGAAAGGTGAAAAGAAATCTGTAAGAGCAATGCGACCTTATCTTGATGAAGTATTTAATGTTAAGATACAACAAGCTGTAATTGAGCAATTTGATACTAGATGCTTCTTATTTAGGAACTTGATAACATTTAAACAATTCCAAAATCAATTAGCATTGTTAAAACCTAGAAAAGGTTAAAAGAAAAGAGGAACTGAAATTCCTCTTTTTTAGTGCAGAAGCACATCAAGGTAATATTATTTTATACTAATCCATATCAATTAACAAGTCATATTGAATTCTAAATCTCGCAACTGCTGATGAAGTAGGATTTTGTATCATTAATATTTGAACTCCGTCACTTGTCTTTTGGAGAACTGTTTGAATATTGATAGAGTTCCAATCATCATAATATGCTCTATTGTCTTTAATCTCAATATTAGTACTAGCAAATACAGCAGAGATTTTATTCTTAATGTAATCTGGAAGAGTTACACTTGCCCATACATCAACATTTAAAGTAGTATTAGCTGCAATTTCTCCAGCTAAAACAAACATTATATGAGAGCCACTTAAAGACCATTTATGATAAGTAAATGTGACACCACTAATTGATGCAGTACTCAAGTTACCATCCACAAATCTAGGATTGCCATTTTTATCGTTAAAGTTTTCGCAAATAACAATAGGATTATTCGAACTGTCTACCATTTGGCTTAAACCGTACAAATGCAAAGTATTATGTCTAAAATAAATATCTCCATCAAAATTAACTCTTTTATCAAAAGTTACTAATTGGTCGAAATATGCTTCTTTTAAGAATGCAAAATATTCATCATCACTATCATATTGGAAATAGTCTTGTAAATTATCTAAATATGCTCTTGCTGTACTAGATAAAACATCATAAGTAACACCATCAACTGTTATTTTATAAAGACTTTCACTATAAGCTGTATCTGGGTTTGCTACTACATCTGCACTATCACCGACAGGACCTTGATTGCCTCTTAATGAATATTGAGCAACCCAATGGTTATTAATACATTTATATAAAACCAAATCAATACCATCAATACCACTTGTTCTTAAAATGAAGTAGTTACCATTACTAGCATAACTAGGTAATTGAGTACCATTGCCAATAATTCCATAACCTTGTACACCTTGCTCACCTTGTACACCTTGCTCACCTTGTACACCTTGAGGACCTGGTATAGGATCTGGTAAAGCACTACCCATTGATTGCTTAATTTTTTCTAATTCTTGAGTTAAGTAAAGTACTTGTTCTTCTAAATTTCTTAAAGCCATACTATTCTCCTTTATTTTGCATTAAATCAATTTTTTGCCTCATAAGAGGTACTTGGTTATTCTCATAATAGTCATAAGTCTTGCTCATAAATAATAAGCCAGTACCAAATGACATTACAGCATTCATTGCTACGAGAAGTAATAATGACATATCACCATTACCATCTATAAATATTGTACTAACAGCTAGAGTAGAAAACCAAGCCCAACCAGTTTTGAATGCTATCTTCTTTGGAATTTCAATAAGCCAATAAAAAGTCATTGAATGTATCTTCTTCTCTTTCTTTGGCTTTAAATCATTTAATTCTTTGATAATATCTGCATTCTTGTCTTTAGCAAAGTCATTACCTTGTACACCTAATGCAAATACTATTAAGAATGTCATAACACCATTATAGATAGCATACATAATTAGTTGTTGTGTACCTAATGCTTTTTCTAAACCATTGATTAAGACTAAACCACCTACAAAATAGACAATAGCCAAAATAATGGCACAAATTGTACCAACAAATGTAAATATAGGTTTAATTTTCTTCTCAAAATCGAATGCCATACTATTCTAAATCAATCTCTTTTCTAATCTCTAGTTTGCGTTTATTCTTCTTGTATAATGCGTGGATAACATATTCATCAATGAACCATATACCAAGTACGATATACATACCAACTTCCTTATAAACAATAGTTGCTAGAATAAGTGAAGCCATATATATTGCTGTTCTAATCTTATCTTTAATAATGATAGCAGCTGCAAGACCAATTAAAGCTGTAACACCAATAGAAGCAATAACACTTTTTAATTCATTACTTAAGATAGGTACACCACTTGCATCTTTTTGCTTAAATTTAGCCAAGCAGAGAACTATAAAGACAAGTCCAGTAATAACCCACATTAGAGTAGAAATTAAGCCATATACGATTGTTTTTCGTTTTAGTGAAACATATCTAGGACTTTTACCCATAATCTACTCCTTTTTACTATTTAAAATAACTGTGTTTTGTTTCTTTACTGTATTAATATCATTGAATGCTTTAATTGTATTAGTACAGATCTCTTTAATATCATTACTAATATTTGCATCAACAGTAACCTTATCTTCTAAAGACTTTTTAATATTTGCACAAACATCTAATATTTGTACATTTTGTTTTTCTAAAGTTTCAATCTTTTCTTTAAGAAGAAGAATAGTATAGCCTTGGCTTTCTACTTTCTTCTCAAGTTTGGTATTGCCATCTCTACAAATGCTCTTTGCTTCTTTAATTCCTTTGTTTGAGCCAATACTTGTAAAAATTGAAGTAAGAACTGCTGTAATAATAGGCAACCAAGCCAATAAAACACTTTGAACATCAACCATAACTATTCTCCCTCTTCCCCATCATCATATAATATTGTATTGTCAGCTACAACAAATTGCCTAAATGCTTCTTTAAACTTTTCTATAAATTCTGTTGTAACATCATTTCTTAATAGTGATAACAATAAGCCATATCCCTCAATTTTACTTCTTGATAACTTTTGAGTGTTTTGCTCATTGATTGTGTTAATCTCTTCCAATCCACTTTGTGTAGGGTCATCACTTGGATTATATGCTTTGTTATAAATTGCTTTAGAACCAGCACAGATATCTTCATCGGTTAAACCTCTTAACTTGGATTGTATTTCAACTTTCTTTTGCCAAGCAGGACCAAAACGATAAATAACACTATAAATAATTGCTTTAGATTGGTTAATATCATCGTTTGCTACTGGAGAATTACCATATTTAGCATAAAGTAATCCATATAACAATTTTAAATTATCTACTGTTAAGCAATCTTTAGCAAAACTTCCATTAACAGCACTTACGAATGATGTATCATTTTCAAATATTTGCTTGAATAAGAGGTTATTGTACTTCGGTATCATTATTGCCATCGTTATCACCATCCTCACCATCTAGTATAACATCTTCGTTGTTTTTATTCTTTAATTCTTCTGCTATATCGACATCAATGCCAATATTCCAAATAGAATTAGCAATTAAACAAAATTGCTTTCTTAATTTTAAACCATCGTATAATGCTAACGCACTAGCTGTTTCATTCATTGCTTGTTCACTTTGTAATGTATGTGCTTTCTTTTCAAATACACCACCAGTTGTGATACCTAAAAATCTTCTACGCAAGTTATCAATTGCTTGCATCACCAACATAAATTCTTCACTCTTTGTAGGTGACTTGTCAAAAATTTCTTGCATTTCTAACTCACCAATAACTGGTGTAAGTGTTTCACCATTAAGAGCATTTTTCTTAATAGCTGTACTAGCAGCTTTAATTTCTTTAGATTGATCTGCGTTTGCAACTCTAACGGCTTTAGCACCACTTGAAGCCAACATATTAGTTTGGCAATAAGGGATACATTCAGCTTCTACATCAATAATTGCTTCTTGCATACCTTGTCTAGGTAATAATGTTTGAGGTAATTGATTTGTGTAGTCACGCAAGATAACAGCTTTACCATTCATATCTTCTTTTGAAGATTTGGCAATAGGAGAATAAGCAACACCGAAAGACATTCCAGTTAGTAAAGCTGCATCCTTTGTGCGTTTATCGTTATCACCATCTGTACCACTTGCCATTGGTACTGGTTTAACAGTCGTATATCTACCATAGAAGT
The DNA here is from genome assembly GCA_017652345.1 of Methanobrevibacter sp. The sequence continues at coordinate 4,964 of JAGCBE010000356.1, read as the reverse complement.
CGATAGTACCATCTAATGAATAAGGTGTAATAAAGAATTGTCCTTGACCAACATCTTTAGCATAGAACATAATTAATTGTCCTTTATAGTACAACATACGTTCTAATTCTTGGCTTGTAATGTCGGCTGGGATATTTTTCCATTCATAACGATTAACAGCTTCTTGCTCATCCAAAACTCGCATTAAAACTTTCATTGCGTGTTTTTTATCTGCATCAGCCATTTTAATAGGTAAACCAGATTTAGGGTCTATGCCACATAAAAGCAATGTTTCAATATTTGGTATACAAGGCTTTCCCATAAACTAGTCCTCCTTTTTTTCTTCATCGTTTGCAACACTTCTAACTTTAGATAATTGCTCTTCCATTAGTTGTGCTTGTTCTTGTGCTTCTTTATTTGCTTTATCAGCTAATTCTTTATCGTATCTACAAAATTTGTTATCTTCCATTATAAATACACTCCTTTTGCAATCTCTTCATATATAGTATATAACAAGTGACTATCTTCGGCTAAATCTTCCAATCTTATAATCTTTCCTTTTACAAAAGTTAATTCATTATTTTGTTGAATATAAGAAGCAAGTTTACCAATAGCATTAATTGTCATACCCTCATACTTAATTTTGTCTTTAAAGATTTCTTTTTCTTCATCGGTACAACTATATTCTTCTACAATAGGGAATATTTTATTATTGTTATTAAAACTGTCTACTTTAGATAAACTTGATGGAAGTGCCTTAATGTTGTCTAATTGGAAGTTGTGCATATCGATTGCGTTATCTCTTGCTTCCTGGTATTTTTCGGTAACACCTTGATAGTTGATAATTCCACCAATACCAGCATTAACACCACCAGTTGCTCCACCCAATGCACTAGCTGAATTTCCTAACAATCCAGATCCAATAGAAGATACACCACCCATTGCCATTGATGATACACTTCTCTTTAAAATTTGGCTCTTATCAATGTCATAATTTGCATCCATATTCTCAATTTGTCTATTAAAGATTTCTTGGTAATTCTTATTGTGAATTTTATAAGTTTCCCAAGCACTAGATACAAACCCTAATGAGAAATCACCACCACATATTAATCCTCTAGCATCATTAAAATCTTTTCCATATAAGCCCTTAAAATTAGGATTAATATGTATATATGGTTGATATGGCTTATACGTACAATCTACATTAAAGGATTGAACACCATCATTTTTAGCTGGATTAAATTCAAATATACCATTCCAGTTTGGTGAGCATAATCTAACAAAATCGCATTGATTAACAACTTTATAGTTATCTACATTGTATGTATAAGGTATGTCAAATGTGAATTTACAACTTGATGGATGTACTGATATACAATCTACTGGATGTGTTCCACTAGTTTCACTAATAAATGTAACATCTTTGCCTAAATCATAGTCAAAGTTTTCCCACACTACGAAACTAAACCTAATTTGTGTAGAAAGTGTAGTTACATTATCTGCAAGATTAACAATAGGACAGTATGGTAGAATTTGAACATCGTATATTGTTTCACCAGGTCCTATTCCTTTATCACATAATTCTTGTGCAATTAATATTGGAATTTCACTATTTAATTGTCCATCATCATAACCACCAGCTACATCATCAAAATATACTTTATAGTTATCATCGAATGGTTTAAAAGGCATAGCAATAATACCATAAGGAGCATCACTAGGTACATTAACACCACTAAAATCATAATGATATGTTTTAACAGCATTAGTTTCTAATACCATTTCAATTTTGTAACTCTCATAATAATTTATAAAATAAAATGCGTTATTAAAATTTCCACTCCAACCACTCTTAAATACACCACCAGTTTTAAAAGCAGCACTCATAGCATCAAATAAATCTCCACTTACTAGTGTTTCTTCATTTTTAACACTTTCAGCTTCTTTTGTAATTTTAACTCTGTAGTAATTGTTATCTGTTGCTTTAACTAATACATTATTCCACTTATAGAAGTCCTCAAAAGTGTCACTCTCTTCACCCTCTAGTGCAAGTTTTTGAAGAATTTGTGTTTTATTGCTATTGATACATTCTTTTATTGCGTTTTGTGTTTCAATGTAATTATTGTTATATTCTAATCCACTATCACTTTGATGAACACCCTCTAAATTAATACTTCCATCTTTATTGAATGTAACAAATGTTTCTAATGGTGTACCAGCACTATCTACTGTAACACCAAATCTTTTATTATATGATCTGTGATACCCATTGGTCTTATAAGCTGCATAAATTAGGAACTCATCTTTAGAAGTACCTATAACAACAAATGGTTCTGTTGTAGTAGAAACATCTCCTTTTAAAGTAGCCTTTTGAGATAAATTGTAATAAATAACTATCCAAGAACAATTTGACTTATCTTTAAGTAATACTTCATTCTTCTTAATTTGATTACAAAAAAAGTCTTCTTTGTTAAAGATTAAAGGATTGTTATTTGATACATAGCCTTTTTCAACAAAGCATTTTGCATCTAAAATACTTTCTAAATGGTCTGCGACAACATCTCTTCTTAAGAATGCGTGAAATTGTCCAGCTCTTGTTCTTATGAAGTCCTTAATAAACCATCTTGTTAGGATAGTACCATTTTCAGCTATCACAATACAGTAATCAGGGATAAATTCTTCTGTCCAATTAACCATAATATCGGTTTCTATACCATCATTAGGGTTAAAAGATACTTGCTCTTTAAGAGAACAAGAAAACTTCCTATATTCGGCTAAATTGCTCTCTTTCTTGATTATTCTATTGAAATAGTTGTTATAACTTAAATAAAGTAAATTGACTTTCATAATAATTGGCAAAGGTTTTTTGATAACCCAGAAACCTTTAAAACTGGTTTTATATTAATTTGAGAACCAATATAAACTATTTACAAATAGTAATGAATGGTTTGTCTTCAAAGTAATCTAATGTGTTGTAACCCCAAGTGAGGTAGTGAGTTTCTAACAATGCTTTTGGATTGTAGAAGAGTGTACCAACTTCAAATGCACTCATTAATGGTGGAAGTTTAGTATAGACTTTTGCGTATACTGGGTCAATACCACCTACACCAGCTTCAATGTAGATTTCACCAAATACTGCTGTATCTGCAGCACTTGTAGTATTACATTTAGCACCACTAGGAATTTCATCACCAGGGAAAACGTGTGTTTCTGTTCCACCAATAGTGAAATCTCTTTCGACTAATGAACGAACACATCCGTTTGCGTGATTAGTACCAGGTGTATATGCGTAATTTCCATCTTTATCTAATGGTTTAGATGCAGCTGGAGTATTGTCTGCGTAAGTGTCTTTATTTGTATTAGTGATAACGATACCAAAGTACCTATTATTCATACTTTCACTACGTTTGAACATATCTTCGATTTCAGCTTTGTGGAAGATAACTGGTAATTCTGTGTACTTAATTTTGTTAACGTGAATGTTATTCCAAATAATTTTGATTTGATCTGGAGAGTAACTTCTCATATAACCAAGATTATTGTAATCTCTTGTGTAATCCTTTAATTCATCGGTTAAATTTGCCACTAATTCGGCTAATTCTTGACCCTCTTTACCAGAAGTTAAAGTCTTTGTAATTTTTTGTTTACCAGTAGTTGCTACTGTTGTACCAAGGAAGCATTGATATAATCTTGCTTCATACATTCTCTTTGTTTCACCCATCCAAGATAACATAACACCATTGAATTGTGAGAATGTAAACTCGTCACTCCAGGCTTGCTTGCTGAGATAATTATCTATGCTGAGGGGGATTTGTCTAAATTGGTCTAAAAAGAATGCTTGTTGATTTGGTGCTTTTGGTCTGTAAACATTTAATAAGTTTGCAGCTTCAGCATCGCCATTCCAAGCGTAACTCTTTAAAACATCTGTTGCGTAGAACAACTTTGTATCACCATACAAGCTGCCATCTACTTTTGCTCCATCGACAATTCTTTGATGATTACCAAGATTATCGACTTCTACTTGCTGCGAAATAATCATATTGAATATAGCAGCAAAGATTAAATTTGAACGTAATTGTCCACTATATGCCATAATTCCAGGCTCCTTTCATAATTTTATCTACCTAAAGATGCCTTTTTCTCTTTTGCTTTCTTTTGTGCTAACTTAATCGCTAAAGCTGGGTCATCCTCAAGTCTTGATTGAAGCATCGCACTAAATACAGCACTATCATCATTGCATCCGTCGATACATTGTTGAACAACATCTACAACCATATTGATTGCTTTTGTTTGGTCGAAACCATCATTAATTGGGTCTTTACTTTTCCCAAAGAAGATGTCTTTTTTACCTTTGGTTTCATCCAAAATGTGTTGTCTTAATTCTAATGTTTGTTTCCAATACTCTAAATTAGTGAGGTCTTGAACTTGATCTGTAAAAAGATTGGTTCTTAATTCTTTAATTCTTTCGGCACGTTCCTTTGAAGTTAAAGTCTTCTTTTCTTCCTCAATAGTTTTACCCTCGGCTAGGGCTTTTAGAGTACTGTTGTATTTAGATTTTAATTCTTCGTATTTTTTCTTATCTACAGTATTTGCTTTCAAATCTGCGATAATCTTTGCTGGGTCATTTTCATCCCCACCAAGTTCTTCTTCTTCTTTTTGCTTGTTTTTAGCCTCTTCCAAGGCTTTTAATTCTTCTTCTGTCATATTGGTTCTCCTTTGTTAAAATGACTTGTTAGAGGGATTAATCTCTACTGGGAGAATGCAGTGTAAGTAAGTGCCTCTTGAGTACCACCTCTTCGGTTCTACCAGTAACACAAGATTTTCTACAGACATAGTAGAGTAATACATCTCTATATACATTATACACTAAATGCACGTTTAGTAAATAATAAATTTTAATGAACAGATCAACCAGCTAGTCGAAGCTGGGGGAGATGTGATAATAGTAGGGGTATAGTCTAATACCACTACATATATATATA
>JAGCBE010000355.1 GCA_017652345.1 Methanobrevibacter sp. | reverse complement strand
GGGCTATTAGCTCAACAGGTAGAGCAATAATCAATAAACCGCTTAGTTTTATTAAAAGTAAATAAAATTTTTTAAAGCATTTTAATTATTATTTGCTTTAAAATTTTTTAAAAGGAGACATATGAAAGCAGCAGTTTATAGTGGAACGCGCAATTTATATAAAAATATGATTACTGCGGCAAAATCACTTTTAATACATTCAAATGTAGAAAAAGTATATTTTTTAATTGAAGATGATACTTTTCCATATGATTTACCGCAAGAAGTTGAATGTATTAATATAAGTAATCAAACATTTTTTCCTCAAGATAGCCCCAATTTTAAAAATGTTTTAACTTATATGGTGCTTATTAGAGCAACCTATCCCAAAATTTTTTCACAGCTTGATAAGATTTTATCTATAGATGTTGATACAATCGTTAATGAAAATATTTCAAATTTATGGGATTTAGATTTAACAGATTACTATATCGCCGCAGTTGAAGAAGAAAAACTTTCTAAGGTAGAAGGTTCATATTTCAATATGGGTGTAGCGATGTTAAATTTAAAAAAAATGCGCGAAGATAATAAAGACGATGAACTGATTGCTGCTTTAAATACTTATTGGTATAGATATGGAGAACAAGATTGTTTTAATGAACTATTACGAGGTCATGTTTTAATTTTACCCAGCGATTACAATGTTTGTATTCAAGCACGAGAACCGCTACATGAACGCATTACACATTTCGCAGGTATCTATAAATTAGAACTTTTTCCACACTTTGATTATTATCAATCATTACCGCTGAATAAAATAGAAAGAAATATTTCTGATAATATTAGTTTAGATATTATTATTCCTACTTACAAAAATAAAAATGCATTACAACGCACTTTAAAATCTATTGAGCTTCAAGAAAATGTAAATATTATTGTTGTAGATGATTGTTCTAATTTAGATTATGAAGATATTTTAAACGAATATCCATATATTAAATTGTTTATACTTCCTGATAATCGCGGTCCGGGTATGGCGCGACAATATGGTATTGAACATAGTAACGGAACCTACATCACATTTTTAGATAGTGGTGATTATTTCTATGAGAATGGGCTTCAAACTATTTTAAATCAAATACAAGAAAACACTTATATCAAATTATATAGTTGGTCTTATGTATATGATGATAAAAATATTTTAGCAGATATGCCCGGAAATAAAACTATTGGCTCAGTGTATAAACGTTCCTTTATTGAAATGTATAATATTCATTTTAGTAAAGAAGGATCATATGCTAATGAAGATTACGGATTTTCTCGTGCATGTAAAATGATTTTACAAAATTTAGAAGAAACATGGCATTTTCATCCAATGATAAAACATATTAAAATACCAGTATTTTATGAACATATAGATGTTAATTCTTTAACAAAACGAAACAATGGAGAATTTTTCTATACAAAGCTAAGTCCTGGTATAATCATAAATGGAATCCATGCTATTGACATTGCTAAAAAAGCACATGTAGAAATTTCAGTTATCATTAGTGAATTAGCATATATAATGGCTCAAGAATATTTCTTTTTTCTCAGTATTATTCATGAACGACCTGAATTAGCAGATGATATTTGGATAATTATTAGAAATTTTTATTTAAACTATTATAAAATATATAGTAAGTTTTCTAAAGATAATTTACAAACTTTTTTCTTTACAGTTACAATGCCACAAATTAAGACACGCAAAAAACAATGGACGAAGCATATTCCTATAAATATTCAACGTTTTGTACAAGAATTAGAAACAGAACCATATACTCCACTTAGATATTTTATAGAATTGGAAAATAAATAAATGAAATTTTATACATCATATTTTTCACAAATTCGTCACTTTAAACCATATCAACTTGCTTTTTCAACCGCAATGTGGAATCCTGCATTTTTCCGCAATGAACACATTGATAATGAAGGACGATTAATTGGACTTCGCGCAAATCCTTTCATTCCAGGCCCTATTTGTAAAAATGATTGTCGCGGCCCTGAAAAATGTTTAGTAACGCCAGATGAATGTTTATTTCTTAAACATTATAGAATACAATTAGATAGGCTAAAAATTGAAGATATAATTACACGATTTGAGGCAATCGCGCGAGAAGTACAAAAGGATTTAGGGTTTATAGAGGAACCAGAAATTATTTTAATTGTATATGAAGCGCCATCTAATCCATGTAGCGAAAGAGTTGTAATACAACAATGGTTTAAAGATAATGGGATTGAAATTGAAGAATGGAAAAATCAGCACGATTAGTGTAGTGGTAACACCGGTGCCTTCCAAGCACCTATCGGCAGTTCAAATCTGCTATCGTGCTTATAGGCGTATCGCCAAGTGGTAAGGCACGGGACTTTGACTCCCGTATCGTTGGTTCAAATCCAGCTACGCCTGTTTATTCGCCCGCGAAAGCGGGTTTTATTTT
>JAGCBE010000354.1 GCA_017652345.1 Methanobrevibacter sp. | reverse complement strand
ATTTTCTTCTTGTAAATTAGTTATGTAATCATAAATACAATGTATTTGGTCTTGATTATATGCTTTCATATTTCCGTCAACTTTAACCCATACATCACATATTTTTTTCATTTCATTTAATATTTCTTTTATCTCATTTGTCATTATTACTCACCTTTGCTTTTTAAAATAATTTTCAATCGGTTTTCTAATTATTCTTTTCTCACTAGGAAATGTCGCAAGTATTTCACTTGAATTAATTAAGTCAAGCACTTTGTTTAACACTTCTTCTGCTTCATTTAACTTTGTTGCACTATTAAGCATTTCCTTAAAATAATATATTGCTTCTGCACTAGTCAATTTGTTTGTTTTCTTTTTATTCATAATATCCTCCATTTTCAATACAATCATCACAAACATTGTCGGGGTTAAGTGGATCACACATTCTTGTTTGGTCGTCTTTTAAAACAATTTCTTCACAGTTAGGACATTGATAAAGTTCTTCGTAGCACCAATCTAAAAAGTCTTGTGGTTCAACGTCGCTATAATATCTTTGTATAAAATATTTGCGGTAGTCCATGTAGTAGTTCCAACATTCTTTCAAGTTTCTATTTACAATATCCAAGTTCGCGTTCATTATTTATTTCCTCTTTTCTTTTTCTCAAATTGTTTTTCAATATCTTCGCGATATTTTTCTCTTGCCATAAACACACGAATAAATGTGCTAACAGGCAAGCTTTCTTTTTTAGCTTGTTGTTCTATCCATTCAACAAGCTCCTCGTCGTTCTCATTAAATCTAATGTGTACTATCTTCAAAATAAACACCACCTTTCCTAATCACATATCTTTGAATATTTTGCAAGTAGTGAAACACAAACAAATGTTCCAATGACACCGATCCAATTTAAAATAAATGGTTCAGCAAAAATCATAAGTATAAATATTGATGAGGCTATCAACAAAACAACTGACACCCAATTCTTAAATTTCATTTTCATTTCCTCCTATCTTTTCTATTGATAAGTTAAGTATAACACCCTTTGTATACAAATGCAACACAAAAGTATACAAAAATTAAAAAATATGTAAAATATGTAAAATATCATTTTTAAGTCTTTTAAGACACTTTTAATTAAAATAGTACACTTATACTAGAAAACTAAAAAAGACGCTCTACGCGTCTGATTTTAACTAAAAAAGACATATTTGTGATATGCCTTTGATTATTAATATTTAAAACCATATTTTTCAAGTTCTTTTAATGTGATCGGCCCAACATTGCCATCTGCTTCAAGACCAGTTCTTTTTTGAAATTCTGTGATACTTGCTTTAAGATTTTTACCAAAATAATTTCCAAGTGCAGCTTTTTTAGTATAACTTGGGAAAGTCTTATACATAAATGCAGAGATCTTGCCAATTTGACTTGATGTGTCGCCATATCCCCAATAGCCTTTTGCTGGGAAGAAGCTTGAAGGGTTGTTGTCATTCCATTTCCTATATCTAAAAGCACCCAAGAAATAACTTTTAAATGCCCAGTCAATTACTTTAACTTTTGCACCTGGTAGTTTTCCACTTGTGCCACCTTGATTTTGACCTAGCACTTTCATATACTTTGAAGCCGAATAGTCTTGATCCATGAAGCACACATGGCCCCAAGTGCCATTATTAGTAATAACAATGTCGCCTTTCTTTAATTGTTTTATATCTGTAATAAGTATAAACTCGTTGCCAGCATTATTCTTTTTGCGTGCGCCCCATATTCCAGAAGCACCGCCTTTTCTTCCACCGTCT
>JAGCBE010000353.1 GCA_017652345.1 Methanobrevibacter sp. | reverse complement strand
GGTCAGATTTGTTGCATTTGAATCTGCAGTTCTTTTCTACTTTTTATCAATCATAAGATCCATTATGGTAGCTACTGAACCTGAATCATTATACAGCTATAGTAAATCATACACTGAAGAGATTAAATCAGATATCAAATCAAATGATGTAAAAGAAGTTAAAATCGAAGAAGAAACAATCAGTGAAAATAGCGAAGGAGTTATTTCTGCATTTAAATTCTATGAAAAACAGTTCAAGGAATTGGAAAGAATTTATCCTCAAAAGGAGAAAAATACAATGGAGCTAATTGAAAAGAGATTCGCTCCTCCTCAATTGACTTACTCAAGATTCAAGAGAGTTGTTGATGATTCTCATGAAACATTCTACAGCCAGTTGAATGCAGGATATAATTTACTCGAATTAAGTACTGAATACAGCACAAAAGTAGAGGACGAGCTTAAGAATAAGCTGCTTGTCTTAAATTCAATTATAAAGGGTTTAGATAAATTATCTGAAGAATTGGTTCTCAACATTTCTCAAGTTGATACTGAATCAGATGATGAAATAGACAATTTATTTGATGAATTCAAAAGGGCAACACGTTCTGTAAGTGCTTATGAATAAATTAATTGATGATTTAATTAATTTATTCTAATTATTTTTTATTTTTTAATCATTTATTTTTTTTTTTTTATAGCGTTTTTTAATCCTTCTAATCTTTTTTTATTAATTTCATTCATTTTTATTTCTTTTCCTAAAATTCATAAAAATTTATTAAACATATCAAATATATTATATATTGAAAGATTTGAGTGATAACATGACTATGAAAACAGGAAGCAATTTAAAATTCAATGATCAATATGAATATTTAACATTTGATTTAGACCAGGAATTCCTATTAGGTGAATTAAAAGGAGAGGAAATAAGAGATAAAATGATTTCCGCTCAGGAAATATTGGACAATCACTTGGAAAACAATTACAGTCCTGGAGATGAAATAGAAATTGACAATCCATTTGAAGACCCAAGATTAAGGAAATTCATTAAGATAAATGATGTTACAGATGACATGCTTGATATAATCTATTATCAGCATCAAATAAACAAGGATGTTTATAAGTTTATTACAATGTCTGAACCTCCTGTAAGAGGCCGTATCTTAATTCCAAAGGAATAGAATATTTTTTATCTTTTTTCTAACTATTTTTTTTTAATATTTTATTCAGTTTTTTGACTATTTTTCCAATATTTTTTAATTATTTAGCTATTTTTTACTATTTAATTATCTAAATCTTCAAATATAATGATAAATTTTATTAACGCGTGTTAACAAAATATTGAATAGGATATTATTAATTAATGTTTTTAAATTTAAAATTATTCTTATCCAGGTGATTCTATGGATTTTGATGAATTGATGGAGAAAGGAAATCAATTAAGAAAAGAAAACAAGTATGAAGAAGCATTGGATACTTATCAAAAGGCATTGAAAGCTGATAAAAGACGTACTGAAGCTTGGAATATGAAAGCAAGTACATTAGGTCTTTTAGGCAAAACTGATGAAGCCATTGAATGCTTTGACAAGTCATTGGAAATCGAATGGGATAATGAACAGACCTGGTTCTTGAAGGGAATGACTTTATTTGCAGTAAATCGTTTCAATGAAGCGGATTCATGTTTTGATAAGGCAGTGAATGCAGACCCTCACAATCCAGTGTATTGGAAATACAAGGGTATGGTTTTAAGTCAATTGAATCATCATGCAGATGCTTTAAAATGCTTGGATAATGCATTGGAATTAAATCCAGAAGACGATGCTGTTCTTGTATTCAGACACACTGTCATAGAAGCATTAGAAAAAGAAGAACAATAAGTCGTAGGATTTTCCTACAACTCTTTTTTTTAATTTTTTTAGATTTTATATAACTTATTTTAGACTATTTTTTAATTCAAAAATGAACTTCAATAGACTATTTTAGAACTTTTTAATACTCTTCAAGGCAACAATTTGATCTCTTAAGACAGCAGCTCTTTCGAAATCCAAATCGTTAGCAGCCTCTTTCATTTCTGTCTCTAAGTCCTTAATCAATAGCTTAAGCTCATCCTTAGGCATGCCCTTAAGGTCATCTCTTGAAGGAGTCTTCTTGGTAGACATCTTCTTGTCCTTAAGAGTTCTGTATGTTGATTGAGGAGTGATGTTATACTTTTCATTGTATGCCATTTGAAGCTTTCTTCTCTTGTTTGTAATGTCAACAGCATTCCTTACTGAATCTGTCATGTCATCAACATACATGAGAACTTCACCGTCCACATTCCTTGCAGCTCTTCCTATTGTCTGTATAAGGGATGTTTCGGACCTTAGGAATCCTTCCTTATCTGCATCCAAAATAGCTACAAGTCCCACTTCAGGTAGGTCAAGCCCTTCTCTAAGCAGGTTTACACCTACAAGAACGTCAAACTCTCCACGCCTTAAATCGTCGATGATCTCCACTCTCTCCAATGTATCAATCTCTGAGTGAAGATACCTTACCTTGATTCCTATTCTGGCATAGTAATCTGTCAAGTCCTCTGCCATTCTCTTGGTAAGTGTTGTAACAAGGATCCTTTGGTCCTTTGCAACCTTTTTCCTCACTTCCTTAAGCAAATCCTCAACTTGGCCTTGAACTGGTCTGATTGTGATTTTAGGGTCTACAAGACCTGTTGGCCTAATGATTTGCTCAACAACATTCTGGCTTCTGGACATT